>CAHJXG010000468.1 GCA_903644035.1 Rhodospirillales bacterium | reverse complement strand
GACGGCCGCCGCAGCCTCGGCCCGCATGTCGGCGCAGACCACGCGCGCGCCCTCCGCGGCGAACAGCCGGGCGATGCCCTCGCCGAACCCGCCGCCCGCGCCGGTCACCAGCGCCACCTTGCCTTGCAGCCGCATGATCGTTTCTCTCCCCTTGGACGGAGCACGCTAGTCGCCGGGCACGGCGGCGGCAACGGGGTTGCGGCCCGGCGCGCGCCCGCCTATCCGGCGTTCTCACCGCCCAAGCAGGAGGCTGCCCATGCCCGACCCGTTGCTGTTCCAGCCGATCACCTTCCGGTCGGTGACGGCGCGCAACCGCATCGCGGTGTCGCCGATGTGCCAGTACTGCGCGGAGGACGGCCTGGGCGACGACTGGCATATCCAGAGCCTGGGCGCCAAGGCGATGGGCGGCCCGGGCTTCGTGTTCACGGAGGCGACGCACACCTCCGCCATCGGCCGGATCACGCCGGGCTGCCTGGGGCTGTGGGATGCGGCGCAGACGGCGTTCCTGCGCCGGGTCACGACGCTGATCGAGTATGGCGGGGCGGTGCCGGGCATCCAGATCAGCCACGCCGGCCGCAAGGCCAGCAGCCAGCGGCCCTGGGAGGGCGGCCAGGCGCTGCTGCCCGCAGACGGCGGCTGGACGCCGCTGGCCGCGAGCGCCATCCCGTTCCATGCCGACGCGATCACGCCGCACGCGATGGACACGGAGGAGATCGGCGGCGTCGTCGCGGAGTTCGCGCAGTCGGCGCGGCTGGCGCGCGAGGCCGGGTTCCGGGTGATCGAGCTGCACGCGGCGCATGGCTACCTGCTGCATTCCATGCTCTCGCCGATCTCCAACCAGCGCAACGACCGCTATGGCGGGGACCTCGCCGGGCGCGCGGCCATGCTGATGGAGGTGATCGACGCCGTCCGGGCGGAGTGGCCGGACGACCTGCCGCTGTTCGTGCGTCTGTCCTGCACCGACTGGCTGCCCGGCGGGCTGACCGCGGACGACGCGGTGCAGCTCGGCCGCTGGCTGCGGGCGCGGGGCGACGTGGACCTGATCGACTGCTCGACCGGCGGCGTGTCGCCGGCGGCCCGCGTCCCTTCCGTGCATCCGGGCTACCAGGTGCCGTTCGCCGAGCGGGTGCGGAGCGAGGCGGGGATCGCGACCGGCGCGGTGGGCATGATCCGGAGCGCCGAGCACGCCGCGGAGATCGTCGCCAACAATCGCGCCGACCTGGTGTTCATCGGCCGCGCCGTGCTGGCGGACCCGGCCTGGACGCTGCGGGCGGCCGAGGCGCTGGGCGTGCGGATCGAGCTGGCCAAGCAGTACCAGCGTGCCCGCGCCTGAGGTCCTGCTGGCGGCACGCTTGGCGCCGGCTTGTGGCGCGGGGGTGGAGGCGGCTATACCCTGCGGCTCCGCCGCCGGTCGGCATCGGCGGCCTTATCGGAGCACACGCCATGAAGCCCGGCATCCACCCGGAATACCATGAGATCACCGTCATCATGACCGATGGCAGTCAGTTCAAGACCCGCACCTGCGCCGGCAAGGCCGGGGACACGATCCGCCTGGACATCGACCCGAAGTCGCACCCGGCCTGGACCGGGGTGCAGCGCCTGATGGACACGGGCGGCCAGGTCGCCAAGTTCAACAAGAAGTTCGCCGGCCTGGGCATCCGCAAGTAGCAAAAAACGGTTTTGCCGCTGAAAATCATGCGCCGCACCCTCTTGAACGGAGGTGCGGCGCTTTCCATTTCCGGTGCGTTCGAGGCGCCCATCCGGGGCCTCGAGGCCCACACTGAACCGGCTCATTCGGGCGGTTCGCGTTGAGACCTTGCTTCTTTGGGGGTTTATCTCATGACGTACGATTTTGCTCCGCTTTTCCGCACTGCCATCGGCTTCGACCGCATGGCCCGCCTCGCAGGCGCGGCCCAGGAGACGGTGTCGCAGTCCTATCCTCCTTACAACATCGAGCGCATCGGCGACGACAGCTATCGCCTGACCATGGCGGTGGCGGGCTTCGCTCCCGACGACCTCGACCTGACGGTGCAGGAGAACTCGCTGCTGATCACCGGCCGGGTGAAGGCCGAGGCACAGACGGGTGAGGTTCTATTCCGCGGCATTGCCGGCCGTGCGTTCGAGCGTCGGTTCGTGTTGGCCGACCATATCGTGGTCGACGGCGCCGATCTGCAGAACGGCCTGTTGCATGTCGGCCTGAAGCGTGTGGTGCCGGAGGCCCTGAAGCCTCGCCGCATCCAGATCGGCGGTGTTTCTCAGGCAACGCCGGTGATTGCAAACGACAGCCAGGACGCCGCGCAGGCGGCGTAAGGCTTCATTGGCTTGGAGAAGGCCGGGCCACCAGCCCGGCCTTTTCTGCGTCAAGGGCGCCTGAATACGCTGTCCGCGGTTGCCCGGTGCCCTTGCTTTCGGGCGATTTCCGTTTCCGCCCGGGTCACTTCGTTGCGCAGTTCAATGATGTAGGCTTCAAGTTCGGCCACGCCCAACCTGTCAAGCGGAGGCTGTGCCAGGTGTGTTCTTGGCCGCGGGGCGTTGTCCTCAGTCATTCCGTTCTCCTATCCTGCGCCATCGTGATTGTTGCTTGACCCTCGGGACAGCGCGGGTCCATATCCTGAGTTTTTCCCATATTGGACCGCCTTGCCCCGCTGTGGCCATCGCGCGGCGCTGAAGGACAAAACGTGATGACGCTCCCGCTTATGCCGAAAGCCACCGCAGTTTGGCTGATTGAAAAGACCGCGCTGACATTCACGCAGATCGCCGAGTTTTGCGGCATGCATCCGCTCGAGGTGCAGGCGATTGCCGATGGCGAGGTGGCCCAGGGGATCGTGGGCTATGATCCGGTCGCCAACAGCCAGTTGACGGCCGACGAGATCAAGCGTTGCGAGGCCGACCCTGCGGCGCGGCTCAAGCTGGTGCCGGCGAACAACCCCATCAACAAGCGGTCGCGGGGCGCGCGCTACACTCCTGTCGCAAAGCGCAACGACCGGCCGGACGCCATCGCCTTCGTCATCCGCAACTTCCCGCAGCTGAGCGAGGCCCAGGTCATCAAGTTGCTGGGCACGACCAAGGATACTATCCAGAAGGTGCGTGAGCGCAGCCACTGGAACAGCACCAACATCAAGCCGCGCGACCCCGTCATCCTGGGCCTGTGCACGCAGACGGACTTGAACGCGATGGTCACGCAGGCCAATGATCGCCTGGCGCGCGACGGCAAGGCGGTCCCGCTGCCGCCGCCGCCCGAGGCCGATGAGGCCGCCTGAGCAGCAGGCGGCCCCGCAACGGTGAGTCTTGGCGGCTCGACCTAGTTCCGCAGCCGCTCCATCTCCTCTTTCAGGCGCAGCTTCTCGACCTTGAGCCGCACCAGGGCGTCGCCGTTGGGCTGCGGGCGATGGTCCTCGTCCGCGATGCGGTCCTCCAGCGTGGCATGGCGTTCCTTGAGAGTCTCGATGCGGGACTGCAAGTTCATGATGCCTCCTCGTGAGTGGACACAGGTCGCAACGCCGCAGCATGCAACCGAACTGCCGCTGCCCGGGGAGGCTAATCCCGGCGCGCCCTGAAATGCCACGTGAATCGAGAGTGGCACGAGGTTTGAACAATTCTTGAGGGGCGTCCTCTCCGCCCAAGCTGCGTGGCATTCGACGTGTCGCCGTGGTAGTGGCACTGTATGTTAACCGACCGTGACTCGCTTCTGCGCCAACTGCACGAACTGCGCAGCGAGCATCGTGATCTCGACACCGTGATCGCCCGGCTGTCCGAGGCCGGGACGGACCAGCTGCACCTGCAGCGGCTGAAGAAGCGCAAGCTGCTGCTGAAGGATGAGCTGTCCTGGCTGGAGAGCCGCCTGATCCCGGACAACATCGCTTGATGTTGGTCCCGGACGACATCGCCTGATGCCGGGCAGCGCGGCGGCAGGCGGAGCGCAGGTCGGCCTGATCATGGGCAGCCAATCGGATTGGGCGACGATGCAGCACGCGGCCGAGGTGCTGACCCGTCTGGACGTTCCGCACGAGACGCGGATTGTCTCGGCGCACCGGACGCCCGACCGCCTTTCGGACTACGCCAAGACGGCCCGGGGCCGCGGCTTGCGGGTGATCATCGCCGGGGCGGGGGGCGCCGCGCATCTGCCGGGCATGTGCGCGGCCTGGACCGCGCTCCCGGTGCTGGGCGTGCCGATCGAGAGCCAGGCGCTGAGCGGCATGGACAGCCTGCTGTCCATCGTGCAGATGCCGGCCGGCATTCCCGTGGGCACGCTGGCGATTGGCCGGGCGGGGGCGGTGAACGCCGGGCTGCTGGCGGCGGCGATCCTGGCCATCGCCGACCCGGCGCTCGCCGCCCGCCTGGATCGGCTGCGGGCCGAGCAGAGTGCCGCGGTCGCCGACGTGCCCGAGAGCTGACGCCATGTCGGCGCTGCCGCCCAACGCGGCCATCGGCATCATCGGCGGCGGCCAGCTCGGCCGCATGTCCGCCATGGCGGCGGCCCGGCTCGGCTACCGCTGCCACATCCTGACGCCGGAGCCGGACAGCCCGGCTGCCCAGGTGTCCGCCGCCTGCACCTTGGGAGACTATGAGGACCCGGACGTGCTGCGGCGATTTGCCGAAGCCACCGACGTGATCACCTTTGAGTTCGAGAACGTGAGCGCCGCCGGGCTGGAGCTGCTGGCCTCCTTGCGCCCGGTCCACCCTGCCCCGGCCGTGCTGCGCATCAGCCAGGACCGCGTGCTGGAGAAGACCTTCCTTGCCGACGCCGGCGTGCCGACAGCGCCGTGGCGGGCAGTGGCGACCACGTCCGAGCTTCGGGCCGCCGTGCAGGCCCTGGGACTGCCGGCCGTGCTGAAGACGACCCGGCTGGGCTATGACGGCAAGGGCCAGGCGGTGCTGCGGGCGCAGGAGGACATCGAACCCGCATGGGCGGCGCTCGACCCCAGGCCGTTGGTGCTGGAGGGCTTCGTCCGCTACGCCTGCGAGATCAGCGTCATCGTCGCCCGCGGGGCCGATGGCGCCGGGACGGTGTTCGACGTGATGGAGAACCGGCATCGCGACGGCATCCTGGACCTGACGCTGGCGCCGGCCCGGGTGGCGCCGGGCACCGCCGCGGAGGCGCAGCGGGTGGCCTGGCGGGTGGCCGATGCGCTGGGCCTGATTGGCCTGCTGGCGGTGGAGATGTTCGTGGACCTGTCGGGCCGCGTGCTGGTGAACGAGATCGCGCCGCGTCCGCACAACTCCGGCCACTGGACCATCGACGCCTGCCCGGCGAGCCAGTTCGAGCTGCACATCCGCGCCGTGGCCGGCCTGCCGCTGCCGCCGGGCCGGCGGCATGCGGATGCCGTGATGAAGAACCTGGTGGGGCCGGAGGAGGCGGCGCTCTGGCCGCAGGTCGTCGCGACGCCCGGCTTGATCCCGCACCTCTACGGCAAGGCGGAGGCCCGGCCCGGCCGCAAGATGGGCCATGCGACCCGGCTGTTCCCCCTGGGCGGCCTGCCGGACGACGACGGCATCCGACGGGCGCTGGGCTGCCTCGCACCGGCTTGAGGTGCGGCCCCGGCTTGTCGTCAGACGGGCCAGATGCGATTGTCTGGCCGAAGGCGTCCGGCCCTGCTGGGGCCAGCAACACGAGGACCGCATGGCCAAAATCAAGGTAGCAACCACCGTCGTCGAACTCGACGGCGACGAGATGACGCGCATCATCTGGGGCTTCATCAAAGACAAGCTGATCCTTCCTTACCTCGACATCGACTTGAAGTACTACGATCTCGGCATCGAGTACCGGGATCAGACGGATGATCAGGTCACGGTCGATGCCGCCCACGCGATCAAGCAGTACGGCGTCGGCGTGAAGTGCGCGACCATCACCCCGGACGAGGCCCGGGTCACCGAGTTCAAGCTGAAGAAGATGTGGCGCAGCCCGAACGGCACGATCCGCAACATCCTGGACGGCACGATCTTCCGCGAGCCCATCATCTGCAGCAACGTGCCCCGCCTGGTGCCGCACTGGACCCAGCCCATCGTCATCGGGCGCCATGCCTACGGCGACATCTACCGCGCGACCGAGCGGAAGATTCCCGGACCCGGCAAGGTCACGCTGACCTACCACCCGCCCGGCGGCGAGCCGGAGGTGATGGACGTCTTCGATTTCCAGGGTCCCGGCGTCACCATGGGGATGCACAACACCCGCGCCTCCATCGAGGGGTTCGCCCGCGCCAGCTTCAACTACGGCATCGCGCGCAACTATCCGGTCTACCTGTCCACGAAGAACACCATCCTGAAAGCCTATGACGGCATGTTCAAGGACGTGTTCCAGGATATCTACGATGCCGAGTTCGCCGCCGAGTTCCAGAAGCGTGGCCTCACCTACGAGCATCGCCTGATCGACGACATGGTCGCCAGCGCGCTCAAGTGGAACGGCGGCTATGTCTGGGCCTGCAAGAACTACGACGGCGACGTGCAGAGCGACATCGTGGCGCAGGGCTTCGGCAGCCTGGGCCTGATGACCAGCGTGCTGATGAGCCCGGACGGCAAGACGGTCGAGAGCGAGGCCGCGCACGGCACGGTGACGCGGCACTACCGCGAGCACCAGAAGGGCCGGGAGACCAGCACGAACCCCATCGCCTCCATCTTCGCCTGGACGCGCGGCCTCGCCTACCGTGGCCGGTTCGACGGCACGCCCGACGTCACGGCGTTCGCCGACACCCTGGAACGGGTCTGCGTCGAGACGGTGGAGAGCGGCGCCATGACCAAGGACCTCGCCAGCCTGATCGGCAAGCAGCAGCCTTGGCTCAACACGCAGGACTTCCTGGACCGCATCGACGCCAACCTGCAAACGGCCATGGCGATCTCGAAGGCGGCCTGAACCGCGGCGCTGGCCGGCGCCGCGAACGATTGCAACAAGGAATGCCCATGGACGGACTACAAGGCTTGGCGAGCTATCCCCTGCCCCGGCGCAACGTGATCATGACCGGGCTGATCAGCGGCCTCACGCTCGCGACCACACGGGTCGAGGCGCAGGCGATCCATACCGAGGCGACCGGCCTCGTGGCGGGGGAGACCAAGGTCCCAACCAGCCAGGGCGACCTGCCGGCATACTTCGCCCGGCCGGACGGCGCCGGGCCGTTCCCGACCGTGCTGGTCATCGAGGAGATCTTCGGCGTCCACGAGTATATCAAGGACACCTGCCGGCGCCTGGCGAAAGCCGGCTACCTCGCCGTGGCACCCGAGCTTTATGCCCGGATCGGCGACCTGTCCAAGATGACCGATGCCAGCGTCATCGTACGCGACGTGATCAGCAAGGCTCCGGACGACCAGCTGTTGCGGGATTTGGACGCGGCGGCGACGTGGGCGGCCGCCAACCATGGCGATCCCAAGCGGCTGGTCGTGACCGGCTTCTGCCGGGGCGGCCGCAACACCTGGCTGTATGCAGCGCACAACCCTGCCTTGAAGGCGGCGGTGGCATGGTACGGCCCGATTGGCGGCACCCCGTCCAGCATCCAGCCGCGCACCGCGGCGGACGTCGCGGCCGAGCTCAAGGCGCCGTTGCTGGGCCTGTACGGCGCACAGGACGCCGGCATCCCCGTGGCCGACGTGAAGGCCGCGGCGGCGAGGGCGACCGGTGCGGGCAAGATCGTGACGATCCACGTGTTCGACGACGCCCCCCATGGCTTCCACGCCGACTACCGGCCGAGCTACCGCAAGGCCGACGCGGAGGCGGGCTGGCAGGAGATGCTGCAGTGGTTCGCTAAATACCTTGCTTAACTAGGTCAGACGCCGCCGGGCGGTGCGGGGTCAGCCCGCCAGCATCGCCCGGATGGCGTCGAACGCTTTCGGGACGGCGTCGGCACTCGGTCCGCCGGCTTGCGCCAAGTCGGGCCGGCCGCCGCCGCCGGCGCCTCCCAGCACGCCGCTCGCGGCACGCACCAAGTCCACAGCATTGAACCGGGCCAGCAGATCCGGCGAGACCCGGACCACAAGGCTGGCGCGGCCGTCCGCGGTCGAGACCGCGGCCACGACGCCGCCGCCCATCTGGGTGCCAATCGCCTCGGCCATCCCCTTCAGGTCCCGCGGCGGGATGTCACCGAGGTCGCGCGCGGCGAAAGTAACATCTCCAATCATCTCAACCGCCGAGGCGCTCCCCCCGGTCGCAAGCTTTCGTTGAAGATCAGCGACTTGACGCTCGAACTTGCGACGATCTTCGATAAGCTGGGCGACGCGTTCCACGACCTCGGCGGGGTTTGCGCGCAGGAGGGCGGCAACGTCGGACATCCGGCGGTCAACCTCGCTGATGGCGGCGAGGGCGGCATCCCCGGCCACGGCCTCGATGCGGCGCACCCCGGCACTGACGGCGCCCTCGCTCACCACGCGGAACAGGCCGATGTCGCCGGTTCGGCGCACGTGCGTGCCGCCGCATAGCTCGACCGAAAAGGCCCGGTCACCCGCGGCTGCCCCGCCCATCGAGACGACGCGCACCTCGTCGCCATACTTCTCGCCGAACAACGCCATGGCGCCCTCGGCCACCGCGGTTTCGGGCGTCATCAGCCGCGTCGTGACCTCGCTGTTCTCCCGCACCCGCGCGTTTACCGCCGCCTCGACCAACGCCAGATCGGCCCGGCTGATGGGCGTGGGTTGGCTGACATCGAAGCGGAGGCGGTCCGGGGCGTTCAGGCTGCCCTTTTGCGTCACATGCGGACCAAGGCGCTCGCGGAGCGCCGCGTGCAGCAGGTGCGTCGCGCTGTGATGCGCCCGGATGGCGCCGCGGCGGGCATGATCGACCTCGGCCATGATGGAGGCGCCGAGAACAGCCGTCCCAGTCTCCACGGTTCCGAGATGCACGATGAGGGCGCCGAGCTTCTTCTGCGTGTCATGGATGCGGATGCGCAGCCCTGGCCCGGTCATCGCCCCGGCGTCGCCCACCTGGCCGCCGCTCTCAGCATAGAACGGCGTCTGGTTCAGCACCACCGCGACGTCCCCGCCCACCTCGACCCTGTCCACCGCGGCGCCATCGGCCACGAGCGCCACGATCTCGCCCTCGGAGGTTTCGGTGGTGTATCCGAGGAACTCCGTGCCGCCCATGCGCTCACGCAGGTCAAACCAGACGCGCTCGGTCGCGGCGTCGCCCGACCCGGCCCAGGCCGCGCGCGCCCGGGTCCGCTGCTCCTGCATCGCCGCGTCGAACCCGGCGACGTCCACGCCCCGACCCTGCTCGCGCAACGCATCCTGGGTCAGGTCGAGCGGGAAGCCGAACGTGTCGTAGAGCTTGAAAGCGACGTCCCCCGGCAGCGCGCCGCCCTCGCCGAGCCGCCGGGTCTCCTCGGACAAGAGGCCGAGGCCTCGCTCGAGCATCGCCTTGAACCGGTCCTCCTCCAGCCGCATCGTCTCGACGATCAGCGGCTCGGCACGCGGCAGTTCCGGGTAGGCCGCGCCCATCTGGCGGACCAGGGCGGGCACCAGGCGGTGGAACACCGCCTCCTTGGTGCCCATCATGTGCAGGTGGCGCATGGCCCGGCGCATGATGCGGCGCAGGACATAGCCGCGCCCCTCCTTCGACGGCAGCACGCCGTCGGCGATCATGAACGACACGCTGCGGAGATGGTCGGCCACGACGCGATGACTTGTCTGGAACGGCCCGTCCACGGCCTGTCCGGTGACCTCCGCGCTGGCAAGCACCAGAGCCCGCATCATGTCGATGTCGTAGTTGTTGTGCTTGCCCTGCATGACGGCGGCGAACCGCTCAAAGCCCATGCCGGTGTCGATGGACGGGTGCGGCAGCGAGGTCCGGGTGCCGGGCGGCCCTTCCTCGAACTGCATGAACACGAGGTTCCAGATCTCGATGAAGCGGTCGCCATCCTCATCAGCGCTGCCCGGCGGGCCGCCGGGAATGCCGTCGCCATGGTCGAAGAAGATCTCCGAGCAGGGGCCGCAGGGGCCGGTATCCCCCATGCGCCAGAAATTGTCCGACGTGGCGATCCGCAGGATGCGCTGGTCAGGAAGCCCGGCGATCTTGCGCCATAGTTCCGCTGCCTGCTCGTCTTCCGAATATACCGTGACCAGCAGCTTTTCCGGCGTGATGCCAAAGTCCCGGGTCAGCAGCGTCCAGGCTTGCTCGATGGCGACCGGCTTGAAGTAGTCGCCGAAGCTGAAATTGCCCAGCATCTCGAAGAATGTGTGATGCCGGGCCGTGTAGCCGACATTGTCGAGGTCGTTGTGCTTGCCCCCGGCCCGCACGCACTTCTGCGCAGTGGTGGCACGGGCGTAGGGACGCTTCTCCTGACCGGTGAAGACGTTCTTGAACTGCACCATCCCACTGTTCGTGAACAGGAGAGTGGGATCGTTGAGAGGCACGAGGGAACTGCTCGGCACCACCTGATGGCCGTGCCGAGCAAAGAATTCGAGAAACGTCGCGCGGATGTCGTTGCTGCTGACCATGGCGGAGACGGACTGTCCTAAAAATGCGCTCCAGTCCCTACCCCAGGCAGCGTGCGATGTCATCCGCGCCATGGCCGCCCGGTCAGTGGTTCTTCCCACGCCCGGTTTTTTGCTGCAGCGCATCGATCTTCAACGACGCATCCGCCTTGCTCAACGAAGGGTCGAACTTCTCGCCGGCCTCCTCGCAGAGCGTCTTCAGGTAGCTTGCCTGCGCGCCGGTCATCGTCTCGTTGCCCGTAGTCCAGTCGTGCGGGTCCTTCTCCACGTTTGACGGCGTCGCCTGATCGTCCGGCGGGGACTTTGGGTCTGTGCTCATGAAAACCTCAACGTTGGATGTCTACCGATGTTCCCTCAGCGCTGGTAAGGCAGCGGCAGCAGGGTGCTGACCAGGACCTTCCGCAGCCCGTCCGCCGTGTTGATGATGACGAGCGCGGCCGGGTCGTAATCGGTCAGGTTCTCGCGGCACGCGCCGCAGGGCGACACGACCGCGATGTCCTGCGCCGTCTCCTCCGGCTTGGGATGCCGGACCGCCACGGCGCACTCGATCGTGCCGTCCCCGTCCATCACCACCCGGCCCAACGCGATGGCCTCCGCGCAGATCGAGAGCCGCCCGACGGTTGCGCCCAGATGCACGCCCGTCCAAATCCGTCCATCCCGGCTGCGCAGCGCCGCGCCGACCGTGTGCCAGAACGGCCGGTAGTGGCGCAGCAGTACAGCCCGCGCGGCCTCGACAAGCTCATCGTCCGCCGCCGTCAGCGGCAGCGGACCAGGGTCCGGCAAGGTGGGCCTAATCGGCCGCCTCGGCGTCCTCGCCCTCCTCGGGCGGCGCCAGCATCGAGTTCGCCACGACGCCGGACTGCTCCCGCACCCGCTTCTCGATGGCGTCTGCCATCTCCTTGTGGTCCCGCAGGAACTGCTTGGCGTTCTCGCGCCCCTGGCCGATGCGGGTGCTGTCGTAGCTGAACCAGGCGCCTGATTTCTCGACGACGTTGGCCTTCACGCCGAGGTCGATCAGCTCGCCGACCTTGCTGACGCCCTCGCCATACATGATGTCGAACTCCACCTGCCGGAACGGCGGCGCCAGCTTGTTCTTGACCACCTTGACCCGGGTCTGGTTGCCGACGACCTCCTCCCGGTCCTTGATCTGGCCGATGCGCCGGATTTCCATGCGGATCGACGCATAGAACTTGAGCGCGTTGCCGCCCGTCGTCGTCTCGGGATTGCCGAACATCACGCCGATCTTGAGCCGAATCTGGTTCAGGAAGATCAGCATGGTATGCGACTTGGCGACGCTGCCGGTCAGCTTCCGCAGCGCCTGGCTCATCAGCCGGGCGTGCAGGCCGACATGGGTGTCCCCCATCTCGCCCTCAAGCTCGGCGCGCGGCACGAGGGCCGCCACGCTGTCCACCACCACGATATCGACCGCGCCGGACCGCACCAGCGTGTCGCAAATCTCCAGCGCCTGCTCGCCGCCGTCCGGCTGGCTCAGCAACAGGTTATCGACATCGACGCCGAGCTTGCGGGCATAGATCGGGTCGAGCGCATGTTCCGCGTCGATGAACGCGCAAGTGCCGCCGCGCTTCTGCGCCTCGGCCACCGCATGGAGCGCGAGCGTCGTCTTGCCCGAGCTTTCCGGGCCATAGATCTCGATCACCCGGCCACGCGGCAGGCCGCCGATGCCGAGCGCCAGGTCCAGCCCCAGCGAACCCGACGGGATCGTCTCGATCTGCTGGTCGCCGGCCTTGGCGCCCATCCGCATGATCGAGCCCTTGCCGAATGCCCGCTCGATCTGCGTTAACGCCGCATCGAGCGCCTTGTTCTTGTCCATGTCTGATCCTCGTCCCGCTCGTTCGCCCGGCACAGTGTCACACCAGCAAACGAAACCGCAACTATCTGCTGAGCTTCTCAAGTGATTCTGAGATAGGCTGTGACCCCCTTCAGCGCAAGAACAAAGTATGAACTTTACGAGCCGCCCCGGGCCTGGCCTCGCAGCCGCCAGACATACGCGATGATCTCGGCGACCGCCTGGAAATGCTCGGCCGGCACTTCGGCGTCCAGTTCCAAGCTGTGCAGCGCCCGGGCCAGCGGCGGGTTGGCGACCAGGGGCACCCCATGCTGGGTCGCCATCGCGCGGATGCGCGCGGCGACCTCGTCCATCCCCTTGGCCACCACACGCGGCGCGGCCTGCGCGCCGCGGTCATAGGCGAGGGCGACGGCATAGTGGGTGGGGTTGGTGATGACGACGGTGGCCGTGGGAACGGCCGCCATCATGCGCTGCCGGGCGCGGGCCATGCGCATCTGCCGCAGCTTGGCCTTGAGGCGCGGGTCGCCTTCGCTGTCCCGATGCTCCTCCTTGATCTCCTGCGCGGTCATCCGCATGCGCTTGGCGAAGCGGAAGCGGACCCAGCCCATGTCAAGCACCGTGATGGCCGCCTGGCAGGCGAGGACCAGCACGCAAAGGTGGATCAGGTCCCGGGTCAGCCGGTCCATCAGGCGCTCAGGCGGCCACATGATCGAGGCCGTCGCGCCCGGCAGCGCGTCTGCCAGGGCGCGCCACGCCGCCCAGGCAAGCACGCCGATCTTCGCCAGGGCCTTGATCGCCTCGATCAGGTTGTTGAGGCCGAACAGACGCGACAGGCCGCGCTTCGGGCTGAGCCGGGACAAGTCGGGGACCAGGGCCTTGCCGTGCAGCAGGCCGCCGGTCTGCAGCAGGATCGACGCACCGCCCGCCAGCAATATGGCGCCGATCAGCGGCCCGGCGGCCATCAGCAAGGCCCAGCCAGCCTCCTGCAGCGCCGCTCCGGGCGCCGCGGCCGTGGCGCCCAGCATGCGGACGAGCCGCGTCGAAAGATCGCGGGCCAGCCCAGGGCCGGCCATCGCCAGCACCAGCGTTGCGGCCGCCAGCCCGGCAAGCACTGGAAGCTCCCGCGACACCGGCGCCTCGCCGCCCTCCCGGGCGCGACGAAGCCGGGTCTCGGTGGCCGGCTTGTCGCGGTCCTCGCCCTCCGCCCCCTCGGCCATGGCGCGATCCCGCCTCTAGAGGCCGGGGAGGCCGGACCACGCGGTGTTCACCGCCTCGGTCCATGCCCCCAGGATGTGCGACGCCAGGATGCCCAGCAGCACGATCCCGCCCAGGATCTGTCCCGGCGTGGCCGCGGTATAGACCTGCAGTTGCGGAACCAGCCGCGCCAGCAGGCCCAGCGCCACCTGAAAGACGAGGCCCGCCAAGAGGAACGGCGCCGAAAGCCGAAGCGCCAGGCTGAAGCAGGTCACCACCGCCCCCGTGACGCTCTCCGCCAGCGGCCCCGACGGCAGGACGGAGCCGGGCGGCAC
>CAHJXG010000467.1 GCA_903644035.1 Rhodospirillales bacterium | reverse complement strand
TGCTCCACCGAGAACCGCTTCTTCATGGCAAATCTCCTCATCCAAACTGGGGAAATCCGCCGAAAAACTAACACCAGACCCGGACCACTTCCGCCATGTCACCTCACGCCAGGGGCCGTGTCACCTCACGCCAGGGCCAGCACGTCGCCCTTGCCACCGTTCACCGGGTCGAACCAGCCGCGCCCCTCATGGGTGACGATCACGATGCGCCCTGCCCCATGCCGGTACTTGGAGGCTCCTCGAGTGCTCTCCTGCTTGTCTAGCGTCCAGCCGGCCCGCTCCAGCACAACGCGGCAATCCACCCGAGCCCGCAGCTCAGTGAGTTCGTCGTCTCGCATCAATGCGTGTCAAAGTCGTTGAACGGTGTGGCGAGACTGACCGCCACGTATACCTCCAACAAGCACTGTGTGAGTGGGTCGCCTTCCTCCACCCATCGGTATTCCATCGCCTTGACCCGAACCTTGGCCTCGTCAAAGGCCTGCTTGAAGTCTGGATCAGCAGCTAATGCTTTTCGGCTTCCCTCCCCTGCCTTGTATGTGGCTTTCAAGCGACCTGTCACATGCCGGGCCAGCCGAAAGGCAAAAGCCGCCTCTCGATCTGTCTTCTTAGGCATCCAGTGATTTTTATATCGAGCAAGCAGTCGGTTCGATCGCCCGACGTAAAGATGCCCAGTTCCCGGCTCGGTAAAGAGATAAACGCCTCGGGTCTCCTTCCGCAAACCAGGAAGTGCTCCCCCCATTACGGGGGAGCAGGCGAGAAGGCCCTCAAATGAGGGATGTAAGCGCTCGACCAACGCAGCAAATGTTTTGTTCACAAGCGGCCTCTATGCGACCTCTATTGGCCGCAACTCCGAGAACACCACCTCGACGCCCTCGCCACCCTCGATCTCCAGCAGGACGCTCCCGGCCTGCTGCGCCCGGCGTTCTGTCACCAGAACGCCGCGGCGGCCATCTACCATCTCCATCACAAAGCGCGGCCGTGGGAGGATTGCGGCGGGTACGGCCGGCTCAACGATGGCTGCTCCCTTGGCCTTAGCCTTGGTTGGCGCCAGCGGCGCCGGGGCTGCTTGTGGTGGTTCCGGGTTCTGAGGTTCGTCAGATGCTGGAGCCATGGCGGTCGGCTCGGGCGATGGCGGCTTGATATTTGCTGCCGGTGCTGCCGCCTCCGGCTCCTTTCCGCGCGCTAGGAACACGCTGTTGCTGGTTTTGCCAGTTACTGCCTCGATGATGCGGCGTGCCTCAGTGATGGTCAGGAACACGTCGGGCGCTGGCATTGCGCCTTCGATGGCTAGGCCATCCTTTTCCCATGCCCGAAACAGGTCGTAGATCGCCCGCATGTCGGCATGGTCCAGCCGCTCAGCCAGCACCGGCGGCAACCGCTCCACACTTCGGAAAGCAGCAACCTGATACTCCTTCAAGTTGCAGATGGCGGCGATCTGCTTGACCTTCTTGCCGTCTGCGAACAGCCGGTTCACTGCTGCAGCCAAGTCACGATTGGACAGGTTCGCCCGTGCCTGGTTCTCGATGACCTGCACGGCCAGGCCGGCCTTGTCCTCGGACAGGATGGTTGCCGGAATGCGGGTCTGCTCGGCCAAGCGAGAGGCGCGAAGGCGCCGGGCACCATAGACAAGGCGGTAACGGTCGCCCTCCAGCTTGCGCACGCCAACCGGCGTCAGCACGCCATAGAGGCGGATCGTCTCGGCCAACTGCAGCAGCTCGGCTTCATCGAAGCTGGTGCGGGGCTGGTCGGGGTCTTCCTCGATCTGGTCCAGCAAAAGGAACAGCGGCTCACCGCCGGCAGCGCCGGCCGTCGCCCGCAGGCCGGAGAGAACACCCGCGCCGAAGGCGGGCTTGATAGCGGGCTTAGCCATGGGTCAGCTCCATCATCTTTTCGACGGTCGAGAACACGCCGCGGATTTCGTCGCCGGCATCGCGGCCGGCAGCACCTTTCATCATCCAGACCGGGATGCGTTCGGACGCAGCACGCGCATACACGTCCCGCTTCGTCACCACGCCCGGGAACAGCAAGCCGCCGATCTCTGCGGCCAGACCCTCAAAGAGAGCCCGCTCGCGCGGACTGCGCCGGTCGAACTTGGACGCGAGCAACCCGAGGAAGTGCGGCTCGGGCCGGCCGTAGTGGTTGGCCACCCCCTTAATCGACTGCATGAGGCGCTGGACGCCGGTCAAGGAGTAGTCGCCCAACTCAATCGGCGCCAACACCGCATCAGCCGCCAGCAACGCCGCAAAGGTCCGTAAGCCGAGGATCGGCGGGGTATCGATGATGCAGATATCGTAGTCGGGCGCGTTCGCCTGTACGCTGTCGCGAAAGACCGTAATGGCAGACTGGTCGACACGCTCGGCTTCAAGCAACTCGTCGGTCGCGCGTGCCACAGTCACATGCCCGGAGGCGGGGATGCGCGTCTCCTCTTTGAAGAGCTGCACGGCATCGA
This sequence comes from Rhodospirillales bacterium, assembly GCA_903644035.1. GTDB lineage: Bacteria > Pseudomonadota > Alphaproteobacteria > Acetobacterales > Acetobacteraceae > CAHJXG01. The sequence continues at coordinate 1,576 of CAHJXG010000467.1, read as the reverse complement.
CGCTGCCGAGATGGCCCTCCAGCGTGTAGGAAAGATTCGCCTGCTGATCGAGGTCGAGCACAAGGGTGCGATAGCGTTCGGCAAAGAACCATGCAGCATGGATGGAAAGGGTGGTTTTACCCACTCCGCCTTTCTCGTTCATCACAACAAGGGTCTTCATGGTTGAGCATCCCGCCGGCCGGAGCGGCCCGGCCGCCGGTCGGTCAAATCGGCGTCGGGAACGTCGAAGCCGAGAGCCTTCAAGCCCTGCATCATCATGCCGCGCACAGTCGTCCGCTCCTGCGCGGCACGCACCTTCAGGGCGATATGCAGCGGCTCCGACACGGGAAAGGATACGGTCACTGTTCGCTCCGGGTCGGGCGGCGGGGCAGGGGAGCGCACCGGCTGGGCGGCTGTGCGTCGTGGCATCATCGGTCCTCCTGCTGCTGGGCGGCGCTTCGCCCGGCGGTGAGGTATCCACATAAAAGCGAGTCCTGTCATCTAGCATCGTCTCACGTTCCTTAAAACAACATGTTTTTAGGCGAGGGGGGCTCCCGATTACTCGGGAGCCGTGAGGGGTCAGGCTGCGCGCTGCTCGGCTTCGCCTGCTCTTGCACTGTGCAAGTGCCCGGTCCGCTCATGTGCGTAGTCGGCTGCTACCTGGGCCTTGGCGGCGGCAGTGAAGATTGCCCGCTTGTCGCCTCGCAAAACCTTCAGCCAGCTCTGGACGTAGGCGGCGTGATCTGGCCGAGGCTCAGAAGCGAGGGCTAGGTCGGCGCAGAAAAAGGCCGCGCCCAACTCGGCAACCAGTTCCTCCGCTGCATAGGCCTCCTCCCCAAACCGACCTTTTAGGTCCCGCGTGCACCGGCTGGAGTGTCCGGTCCAGTGCGTCACTTCATGGGCAAGGGTGGCGTAATAGGCGACCGGGTCCGCGAAGGCCGGGAAGGGCGGCATCTGAATGCGGTCTTCGGCCGGACGGTAGAACGCCCGGTTGCCGCCGTGCTGGATGGCCACGCCAAGCCCGGCAAAGAACGTCTCGGCGCGTTCGATCCGCTGCACCTCGGGTAACAGGGCAGGGGGGGCTACCTCGCAGCCCTCGACCTGGGCTGCGTTGAACACGCTGTAGCCACGGGCGAAGAACCGCCAGCCGCCGCGGCTATCCTCCTGCTCCTCGCTACCGTCGTCCGTCTCACCACGCTCGGTGATCTTCCAGAACACGACCGGGCTGGCCTGCTCACCCTTGCGAACCTGTGCGCCGCGTTCCTGCCATTGCCGATACGTGCCCCATACCGTGCTGACATAAATCTTGGCCTGGGCCGAAGCCCAAAGCACCACAGTGTTGACGCCCCGATAGGGCCGCCCCGTCGCCACATTAATCGGCAGCACCGGCGCCAGGCCGTCTGTGCCGCTATGCCAGGGCATCCGCCAGTCGCCTGCTCCGGCCTCGATCGCGGCGGCGATGCTGTCCGTGACTCGTTGATAGATGTCGGCCCGGCTTTCCGCCTCGGTCCGCTTGGTAGTGGTCTCTCCCATCCATCCCCACCGCTCGCGCGGCCCCGGGAAGCAGCGCGCCCAAGGGGCGCTGCTTCCCGGGGCC
>CAHJXG010000466.1 GCA_903644035.1 Rhodospirillales bacterium | reverse complement strand
CGCCGCCGTGGCGCCCGTGGGCGTGAACAGCAGCAGCTTGAGGGCGAGCGCGCTGCGCCGCACCGCCTCCCCGTAGCTGCCCTCATAGGTCAGGTTCGCCGACCACTCGCGCCAGGCCCGGTCCGACCGGTCGATCCGCGCGTCAATGGCGGCGAGCGGCGGCAGGATCAACGGCTCGTTGGCCGACGCCAGCAGCGCCAGCACCGAACGCGAGCCGGCCTGGGTGACCAGCCGTGCCGCCACCCGGCCGTCATCCTCGATCAGCCGCTCGACGTCGCCGCTGGCGCGGAGGGCCGACACGGTGCCGTCGAGGTGCAGCACGTCGCCGTGCGGGCTTGGCTCACGCCACGGGTTGGCCTGGCCGAGCCGGCGCCCGGGACGCAACTCGATGCCGAACTCGACGGTGCCGTCCAGGCCCTCGACGCGGTGGGCCAGCTCGCTCCACGGCAACCGCCCGGACGGGCCGCTGTTGAGGGAGTAGGTGACCCGGGCACGGCCGGACGCCGTGCTGAACACCTGCTCCAGCACGTTGCTGCCGGGCCGATAGCCGCGCTCGACGGTGAACGGCCCGGCCGGCGCCATGGAGAGCCGCCCGCCGTCCTCGCCCGCCAGCAGGCGGTCGAAGAACGCGGCGCTGTCCAGGTTGGGCACGCACCACCAATCGATGGAACCGTCCGCGCCGACCAGCGCAACGCTGCGGCCGTCACCGATGGCCGCATACTGGTCGAGCGGCAGCCAGTCCCCGTTGCGTCCAGGCGTCAAGAGGGGGCGCTCAAGGCAGATGGTTGCCCCCCGTCACGCCGTACACCTCGCCGGTGACGAAGCTCGATTCCTGCGACGCCAGCAGGACGTAGACCGACGCCAGCTCCGCCGGCTGGCCCGGACGGCCCAGCGGCACCCCGCTGCCGAAGTCCGGGATCTTCTCCTGCGGCTGCCCCCCGCTCGGCTGCAGCGGCGTCCACACCGGGCCGGGCGCCACGGCGTTGACCCGGATGCCCTTGGAGGCGACCTGCTTGGCCAGCGCGTGGGTGAAGGCGGTGATCGCCGCCTTGGTGGAGGCGTAGTCCAGCAGCGTCTGCGACGGCTGATACGACTGGATCGACGTCGTGTTGACGATGGTGGCGCCCGGCGGCATGTGCGGCAGCGCCGCCTTGCAGAGCCAGAACATGGAATACACGTTGGTGCGGAAGGTCGCGTCGAACTGCTCGGTCGTGATGTCGGCGATGTCCTTCTGCGCGGTCTGCTTGCCCGCCACGTTGACCAGGATGTCGATGCCGCCCAGCGCCGCCCGGCCCTGCTCGATCAGCGTCTGGCAGAACCCCTCGTCGCTGAGGTCGCCCGGCATCGCGACGGCCTTGCGGCCCGCGGCCTCGACCAGGCTCACGACCTCCTTCGCATCCGCCTCCTCGGACGGCAGGTAGTTCAGCACGAGATCGGCGCCCTCACGGGCGAAGGCGATTGCCACCGCGCGGCCGATGCCGCTATCCGCCCCGGTGATCACGGCCCGGCGGCCCTCGAGGCGGCCGAACCCGCGGTAGCTCTCCTCGCCGTGGTCAGGCCTCGGCTTCATGTCGCGCGCGAGGCCAGGGACAGACTGCGGCTGGTCCTCGAACTTCGGCCGCGGATACTGCTTCGTGGGGTCCTGCATCGCGTACTGGTTCTTGGTCTGCGCGTTCATACGCCCGCTCCGGCATGGTGGGATACAGCCGCCAGCAACGTGACGCGGCATCGCAGGTTCGCCGTGGGCCACCACCCGCGCCGCTCAACAAAACACGACCAGCGCCATGCCTGGCGGCATCACGGCTGCCCGTCGGTCTCCTCCAGCATCAGCAGCCGCATCAGCGCCCGCTCGACCGTCGGCAGCTCCCACTTGCCGCCCGACGGCCGGGACAGCACCACCGTGCCCTGCCCGGTCGGATGCATGAGGTAGCGGAGCCGCGGGGGCTGGCCCTGGACGATCTCGGCGACCTCCAGGAAATCCGGATGGTCGGCGACGATCCTGGCGCACAGCCCGTAGGGTTGGATGCCGTCCCAGGTGGTGATGACGTCGAGCTGCGCGAGGGTGAAGGCCGGGTGGTCGGGGGCGCTTCGCTCGGTCCTGGCAGGCATCGCGGGTCTCGTGCTCCGTCGGGCCCGAAGCAACCACGCGACCTGTCCGCGGTCACGTCAGGATATGTGCGAGTCGCGGCGCAGGGCTTTGGCAGAGCCCTGCCCAAGCGTTGCTCACATGCATCGAATTCTGCACGTGATCGTGACCGATCCCGGCGGGATGCGGCCCAACTTACGGGGAAACAGGCACTTTCTGTCGCGTTATCGCAACACAACGCCTGGTATGTAATTTGCTTCATCGTTTCGCAGCACGTTTCTCAATACGTTTGAAAACGCGGCTTGCTATGATCGGGTCAGGCAAGTTTTGCGTGCGTCCGAGGCCGGGAGGAAGCTAGCGTCGCCAGATACCGCAAGATCGGCGTCGCTTGCCTGGGTGGAAAGACCGCCCAACTGTATTCCTGGCCGCGTGAATCTGCTGGCGGCCGGACCAGACGCTGTGACCGTCGGTTCGGCTCCTTTGGGGAGTTTCGTGATGCTTAAAGACGATGTGTTTTCCCTGCATGCCGCCCTTCGCGATCAACGGCGGGAGGTGGAACTCAGCCTCTCCGAATACCTGGCGGCGTGCCGCGACGATCCCGGGTGCTACGCCAGCCCGGCCGAGCGTATGCTGCGCGCCATCGGCGAGCCGGAGCTGGTCGACACCTCGCGCGAGCCTCGCCTCGGCCGCATCTTCCTTAACCGCACCGTCCGCATCTACCCGGCCTTCTCCGAGTTCCACGGCATGGAGGAGACGATCGAGCGCATCGTCGGCTTCTTCCGGCACGCGGCGCAGGGGTTGGAGGAGCGCAAGCAGGTGCTCTACCTGCTGGGACCTGTCGGCGGCGGCAAGTCGTCGCTCGGCGAGCGGCTCAAGGCGCTGATGGAGCAGGAGCCGATCTACGTGCTCAAGGCCGGCCATGAGATCAGCCCGGTGTTCGAAAGCCCGCTCGGCCTGTTCGACCCGGAGACGATGGCCGAGCCGCTGCACAAGCAGTACGGCATCCCGCGCCGCGTGCTGACCGGCATCGCCAGCCCCTGGGCGCTGAAGCGACTGGAGGAATGGGACGGCGACATCGAGCGGTTCCGCGTGGTCAAGCTGTACCCGTCGCGCCGCAAGCAGATCGCCGTCGCCAAGACCGAACCCGGCGACGACAACAACCAGGACATCTCCGCGCTCGTCGGCAAGGTCGACATCCGCAAGCTCGAGACCTACAGCCAGAACGACCCCGACGCCTATGGCTTCTCCGGCGGGCTGAACCGCGCCAACCAGGGCATCCTCGAGTTCGTCGAGATGTTCAAGGCGCCGATCAAGATGCTGCACCCCCTGCTCACCGCGACGCAGGAGGGCAACTATCTCGGCACGGAGAACATCGGCGCCATCCCGTTCCAGGGCATCCTGCTGGCCCACTCCAACGAGGCGGAGTGGCAGAGCTTCCGCAACAACCGCACCAACGAGGCGTTCCTCGACCGCGTCTCCGTGGTGAAGGTGCCGTACTGCCTGCGGGTGACGGAGGAGGGGCTGATCTATCACAAGCTCATCAGCGGCTCCGCCCTGGCGGAGGCGCCCTGCGCGCCGCACACGCTGGAGATGCTGGCGCGCTTCGCCGTGCTGTCGCGCCTGAAGCCGCACGCCAACTCCCGCCCCTTCGCCAAGATGCGGGTCTATGACGGGGAGAACATCCGGGAGACCGATCCCAAGGTCCGCACCATGCAGGAGTACCGCGACAACGCGGGCGTGGACGAGGGCATGGACGGCATCTCCACCCGCTTCGCCTACAAGGTGCTGTCGGCCACGTTCAACCATGCGTCGAGCGAGGTGTCGGCCGATCCCGTGCACCTGATGTACGTGCTGGAGCAGGCGATCCGGCGCGAGCAGTTCCCGCCGGAGACGGAGGCCGCCTACCTCGCCACCATCAAGTCCGAGCTGGCGTCGCGCTATGCCGAGTTCATCGGCAACGAGATCCAGAAGGCCTACCTGGAAAGCTACGGCGACTACGGCCAGAACCTGTTCGACCGCTACCTCGACTATGCCGACGCCTGGATCGAGGACCAGGACTTCAAGGACCCCGACACCGGGCAGATGCTCAACCGCGACCTGCTGAACGGCGAGCTGACCAAGATCGAGAAGCCGGCCGGCATCGCCAACCCCAAGGACTTCCGCAACGAGGTCGTGAAGTTCGCGCTGCGCAACCGGGCGTCCAACGGCGGGCGCAACCCGTCCTGGACCTCCTACGAGAAGATCCGCGACGTGATCGAGAAGCGGATGTTCTCCCAGGTCGAGGATCTGCTGCCGGTCATCAGCTTCGGCTCCAAGAAGGACGGGGAGACCGAGAAGAAGCACAACGACTTCGTCATGCGCATGGTCTCGCGCGGCTACACCGAGCGCCAGGTGCGCCGGTTGGTCGAGTGGTACATGCGGTTCAAGCAGTCAGCCTGAGCGGAGATCCCTTGGACATCATCGACCGGCGCTCCAATCCCCACGGCAAGAACCTGGAGAATCGGCAGCGCGTGCTGGCCCGGGCGCGGGGGGAGGTCGCGCGGGCGGCCCGGGCGGCCATCGCCCAGGGCACGCTGCGGGAAACCGGGCACGGGGAGGCGGTGACGATCCCCTCCGACGTGCTGCACGAGCCCTCCTTCCACACCGTGTTCACCAGCGGCGAACGTCAGGTCATCCTGTCGGGCAACAAGGAGTTCTCGGCTGGCGACCGGCTGGCCCGCCCGCGCGGCAATGGGGGCGGAGGCGGCAACGGCGCCGGCCAGGGGGGCGGCGAATCGCAGGACGGCTTCCGCTTCGTGCTGACGCGCGACGAGTTCCTCGACCTGTTCTTCGAGGATCTGGAACTGCCCGACCTGGTCAAGAGCCAGGTGGTCACGACCGAGACGATGGCGCCGGTGCGCGCCGGCATCAGCGTCGATGGCTCGCCCTCCCAGGTCGACATGTCGCGGTCCATGCGCCAGTCGCTGGCCCGGCGGATCGGCCTGCGCCGGCCCAAGCCGCCGGAGGTGCGCGAGCTTGAGGCGGAGATCGCGCGCCTTGAGGCGAGCGGCGAGAATGCCGAACGCCTGCGCGCCCTGCGCGGCGAGCTGGAGCTGGCGCTGCGCCGCCTGGCCCGCGTGCCGTGGGTCGATCCCATCGACCTGCGCTACCGGCGCTACACCCAGGTGCCGAAGCCCTCGACCCGGGCGGTGATGTTCTGCCTGATGGACGTCTCCGGCTCCATGTCCGAGAGCATGAAGGACCTGGCGAAGCGGTTCTTCCTGCTGCTGCACGTCTTCCTGGAGCGCCGCTACAAACGCGTGGATCTGGTGTTCATCCGCCATACCGAGGTGGCGGAGGAGGTGACGGAGGAGGTGTTCTTCACCGACCCGCGCACCGGCGGCACGGTGGTGTCCACGGCGCTCGCCGAGCTCAGCCGCATCCAGCGGGACCGCTATCCCGCAGGCTCCTGGAACATCTACGCGGCACAGGCGTCGGACGGCGACAACTCCGGCAGCGACACGCAGCGCGCGGTGTCGATGCTGGAGGCCGACATCCTGCCGGTGGTGCAGCACTTCGCCTACATCGAGGTCTCGATGTCGGCGGCGATCATCCGGGGCGAGACCGACCTCTGGCGCGGCTACGCGCCCTTGGCGCAGCGGGCGCCGAAGTTCGCGATGCGCCGGGTGGCGGAGCGGCGGGACATCTTCCCGGTGTTCCGTGAACTGTTCGGGCGAAAGGTCTCGGCTTAATGGATGCGCCCCTGCTGTATACCGGCACCGACTGGAACTTCGACACGCTGCGCCGCTCCTACGACGCGATCGAGCGCATCGCCGTCGATGAGCTTGGCCTCGAACTCTATGCCAACCGGATCGAGGTCATCACGTCGGAGCAGATGCTCGACGTCTACACCGCGCACGGGATGCCGCTGACCTACCGACACTGGTCCTACGGCAAGCGGTTCCTCCAGCATGAGAACAGCTACCGGCGCGGCTACACCAGCCTCGCCTACGAGGTGGTCATCAACTCCAACCCCTGCATCTCCTATCTGATGGAGGAGAACAGCGCCACGATGCAGGCGCTCGTGATCGCCCACGCGGCGTTCGGCCACAACCACTTCTTCCGCAACAACCACCTGTTCCGGCAATGGACGGAGGCGTCGGCGATCCTCGACTACCTCGGCTTCGCCCGCAGCTACGTCTCCAACTGCGAGGACCGCTACGGCACCGCCGCGGTCGAGCGCGTTCTGGACGCGGCGCACAGCCTGTCGCGCCACGGCGTGCACCGCCACGGCGGCAGCCGGCCGATGAACCTCAAGACCGAGCAGAAGCGCGAGCGGGAGCGGCAGGACTACGACGAGCGCATGTTCGACGACCTCTGGCGCACGCTGCCGGACACCAAGCCGGCGCCCGGCGTGGACAAGCTGTCGGAACGGCGGCGCCGGCTCGGCCTGCCCGAGGAGAACCTGCTCTATTTCCTGGAGAAATCCTCGCCGCGTCTGCAGGCCTGGGAGCGGGAGATCATCCGCATCGTCCGGCTGATCGCGCAATACTTCTACCCGCAGCCGCAGGTGAAGCTGATGAACGAGGGCTGCGCCACCTGGGTGCATCAGCGCATCATGACCCGCCTGCATGAAACCAAGCAGATCGACGACGCCGCGTTCCTGGAGGTGCTGCACTCCACCAGCAACGTCATCATGCAGCCGGGCTTCGACCACCCGGCCGGCGGCCCGGGGTTCAACCCCTACGCGCTGGGCTACGCCATGATGACCGACATCGCCCGCATCTGCGATCAGCCCACGGCGGAGGACCGCGACTGGTTCCCGGACTGGGCCGGCAATGGCGACGCGCTGGGCACCCTGCGCCACGCCTGGGCGAACTACCGCGATGAGAGCTTCGTGCTGCAGTTCCTCTCGCCCAAGGTCATGCGCGACTTCCGCATGTTCCGGCTGATGGACGACACGACGGAGCCGACGCTGCTGGTCGATGCGATCCACGACGACAGCGGCTACCGCTCGATCCGCCGCAGCCTGGCGCGCTCCTACGATCCCGGGCTGGGCGACGCGGACATCCAGGTGGTGGACGTAGACCTGTTCGGCGACCGCCGGCTGCTCCTGGAGCACCGCACCGTGCCCGGCCAGCTCCTGTCGAAAAAGGATGCGGAGGCCACCTTGCGGCAGCTCGCGCTGCTCTGGGGCTACGAGGTGCGCCTGCAGGAGGTGGACGCCGCGAGCGACGCGGTGCTGGCAACCCACACGGCCAGTCCGACCCGGTGAGGAGACAGCCCCCTCGCGACGGCGAGACATAAATAAGCAAATTCGCTTTTTATGGTGCGCATTCACGTGTAAATGAATCGACATGGCGGCTTCCAGGCGAGTTGAATAGGTCAGCCACGCTGCAAGACATGTTCGTGGCGTCTTAGGGAACGCTCATCATGGCCGTGTCAGTGAAAACCAGCCTTTTCGGAGCCTTTGCCGTGGCCGTCCATGTCACGGCCGCGGTTGCTCAGCAGGCAGACCCCCAGCCCTCCCTGGCACCCGCGCCTTTGACCGCGCCGGCACCAGCGGGCGCGGCGCAGGGGGCCGAGCCAGCCGGCAAGCTCGTCCTGCTGTTCGACGTCGGGGCGGCCACGCTCAACGCGCGCAACCAGGCGATCCTGGACCAGGCCTCGCGCCTGTATCGCGACGGGCAGCCGATCATCATGACCGTCAGCGGAAGCACCGACGCGGTGGGACAGCCGGCCGAGAACCTTCTGCTCTCGCAGCGCCGGGCGACGGCGGTGGTGCGCGGCATGTTGGCGCGCGGCATCCCGGCCGAGCGCACGCAGATCCTCGCAAAGGGCGAGACGAACCCGGCGGTTCCTGCGCCGCGCGGCGTGGCTGAGCCGCAGAACCGCCGCGTCGAGATCACCTGGCGCTGAGCCCGGCGCCAGGGCCGCAAGGGATTGGTACGTTGGACCATGCTCCGTCGAAGCTGGGTCGCGTCGCTGTTCCTGCTGGCAGGGGCCGCCCCGGCGCCGCCTGACCCCGGCGAGGCGCAGCGGGCCTACGCGGCTCGGCAGTATGACGTGGCGCGCCGGCTCTGGACGACGCAGGCCGAGGCCGGCGATGCCGCGGCGCAGCTAGGCCTGGGCACCCTCTATGACCTCGGCCAAGGCGTTCCGCGCGATCCCGTGATCGCCTACGGCTGGTATCGGCGTGCGGCGGCGGCCGGCTCCCCGGCGGCGGAATTCAACGTGGCCGCGATGTGCGACACCGGCGACGGGGTGCCGCGCAACGTCGCCGAGGCGGCAGTCTGGTATGGCCGGGCGGCCGCCCACGGCAATCGCCGCGCCCAGTTCAACCTGGGCCAGCTCTACGCAGCCGGCGACGGCGTGCCGCGCAATCCCGAACAGGCGGAAGCATGGTTCCGTGCCGCCGCCGACCTGCCGGCCGCGGCAGAGAGGCTGGCCGCGATGCGTCAGGCTCGCCCGCGTCCTCCATCGGCCGCCGACGCGGCCCGCCCGCTTGCAGCGGCGTTGCTGGTCGCGCCGGCGAATGGCGATGTCATCCCTGCCCTGGCCAGCGCCGCGGATAGGGTCGAGCTTGTCTGGATCAGCCCAGCACAGCCGGTTCCCGTGCGGTTCTTCGTCCAGCTCCTGGCGCTCGATTCCATGGAACCCCACGAGGTGTTCGCGACCTACCTGGACGAGACCGCGACGTTGGCGATGCTGGACCGGGTTCCCGGCCGCTACGCCTGGCGCGTCTACGCCGTCGCCCGCAACCAGGGGCGCTACGCCCCAAGCCAATGGAGCGAGTTTCAGGTCCGACCGCCAGGATGAGGATGGTCCAGCAGGCCGGTTAACGGTTTCGCAACCCCCATGTCCTACCCTTGCGCCCGGAAGCAGCTTTGGGGGTGGGCTTGATCCATAGTCTCGTTCGTATACTGCAGAACCCACGGGCGCAGGTACGCTTGGCCTCGACTGGCCCCGGCGCATCCGATGCCGCTGCCGGAAGCTTCGCCGCGACCATGGCCGCGATGCCCGGCTCCGCCCAATCCGTGACACAGGGCGGCATGGGCTTGGGGCCGCGGATGGCGGGGCCGGTCGGGACGGCCGCGAGGCTGGACACCGCCGGCAGCCTCGTGGCGACGGACTATGCCCAGTACCTCGGACGGTCTGCCGGCTCCGGCCAATGCGTCGCGCTGGTCCAGGCGGCAAGCCCGGGCCTTGGCCACACCCGAAACTGGACGTGCGGCGAGCCGGTGCGGGGGAACACCGACCTGCGGCCCGGCACTGCCATCGCGACCTTCAACGCCGCCGATCGCTATGCGAACGCGACGGATGGCAGCAGCCACGCTGCGATCTACCTGGGGCAGAACGAGCGCGGCATCCAGGTGATGGACCAATGGGCCGGCAGCACCGCCGCGGTCAGGACCATCCCCTGGACCAATCCGAGCGGCGTGCCGGCCAATACCGGGACCGCGTTCCACGTGGTGCGTCCGGCTTAGGCCAATGTCGCCCTGACCGGAAACGCGGCAGCGTTGCCAGTCATGCGAGGAATGGGTCGCTCAAACAAAGCCTGGACCGCGCCCCGACACAGTCAGGGCGATCACGGTCCAGGCGGCCGCACCGTCAATCGCGAGGATCGTCCTCGCCAAGCAGGCGGCTGGTGAGCGCCAGGACCTGGCCGATCCTGAACGGCTTGCGCAGGAACGCGGAGTAGCCCGAGCAGCGTTCGGCGATCCGCACCTCCAGCATGGCGCTCATCATGACGACGGGAACACGTCGAAGGCCTGGGGTGGCGAGCAACGCGGCCAGCATGGCCGCCCCGTTCATGACCGGCATCATGTGATCGAGGAACACCAGATCGACCGGTTCCTGCGCCAGCATTTCCAGCCCGTGCTTGCCGTTGATTGCGGTGAGCACGCGGTGGCCTTTGTCCGTGAGGATGGCGTCGAACAGCTCAGCGATCCCGAACTCGTCATCCACCACGAGCACTGTCGCCACCGTCAGCCGCCGGGTTCGGTCTGCGGCGCGACCTTGGCGGGCGGGCCGGTCACGTCGCGCGGGAAGCCGGTCATGATGTCGTCCGCGCTGCCGCTGCGCGACTCGATCTGGAGGCCATGGCTCGTGAGCACGTATTCATGCAGCAAGGGGTCGAAGTCGCTGTCGCGGACCTTGAGGATGGAGATGAGCCGATACAGCCGGGAGCGAAGCTCGAGGTAGCGCAACAGGATCATGTTCTCCGCCAGGCTGGACAAATCGCCCAGCGGCGCCCGGATGTTCGGGCCGATGATGTCGGCCACCTCCAGCGTGTAGACGGTCGTGACGCCCTGCGCCCGCAGCTCGTTCGCCAAGGCATTGAAGTAGTGGCCGACGCGCCCGGGGTCCCGCGCGACGCCCTGGATGCCGCCCAGGCCGTCGATGAACAGCCGCCGCACGCCCCGGCGGCGGACGGCCTCCAGCAGCTGCGCGCCGTAGGCGTCAATCAGCCCGTCGGTCGGCGGTTGCCACAGCACCTCCACCACGCCGCTGTCGAGCAGTCCGCGCAGCGACGGGCAGACCCCGCTGGCTTTGGCCGCGATGCGCGACGCCGTCTCGTAGAACCCGAACAGCAATCCCGGCTCCGCCTCGCTGCAGCGGGACAGGAACTGCAGCCCCAGCGTCGTCTTGCCGGCCCCGGACGGCCCCATGACCATGGTGGTCGATGCCGCCGGCAGCCCGCCGCCCAGCATCGCGTCAAGCTGGTCAACGCCGGTCGAGACCCTCTCGGTGCCGCTTTGGTCGGGCTGCGACGGCCGGGCCAGCAACACGTCGATCCGGGGATAGACGACGAGGCCGTCATCCGTGATCTCAAAGGCGTGCCTGCCGCGCATCTGATCGGTGCCACGAAACTTGGTGACCTGGACCGACCGCTCGGCCGACCAGCCGAACAGCTGATCGGTCAACTCCAGGATGCCATCGACCATCGTGTGCTCGGGCGTGATGGCGCCTTCGCTCTGGACGCTGTTGAGCAGGAACGTCGTGCAGTCGGTCGCGATGGCGACGGCCTGCATCTCATGGACGAACTCTTTGAGCTCTTGATCGCTGGGCGCCGTGCGCTGCACCGTGGCGAAGCCGTCAAGGATCAGCACCGACACGCCGCGCGCGGCGATCTCGCGACGCACCAGGTCCAGCAGGCTGCGCAGCCCGTCTTGGCGCAGCACGCCGAACCCGCTGATATAGCTCAGCCTGTCCGGGATCATCGACGCATCGAAGAAGGACATGCTGCCGAGGTGCTGCATCATGCGGGCATGATACTCCGCAAGCAGCGTGACATAGAGCGCATGGCCGCCGCAGGCCGCATGGTGGAAGCAGATCTGGTTGGCAAGCGTCGTCTTGCCGGTGCCGGGCGTGCCCTGGATGATATACAGCCCGCCTTTCAGGAACCCGCCGCCCAGGATGGTGTCAAGACCTGCAACGCCGCTCGGCACGCGGTCGAGCTTGCTGCCATCCATCTTGGTCAATACGGGACTTCCTTCATGTGCAGGGGCAAGGTGACCGTGAGCAGCGGCTCCCCGTCGGGCGCCTCGTCGATCCCGACCGTTCCTCCCATCGCCGCCACGAACTGGCCAGCAACCCAGAGCCCGAAGCTGACTCCATCGTTCCGGTCATCCTGCTGCATCGCGCGCTCGAACCGCCCGGACAGCCGGGACTGGTCGCTGGCGGAGATGCCGCCGCCGTGGTTACGGACCTGGAGGCGGACCTGCCGCCCAAGCACGATGGCGGACACGTCAACCGGGGTGCGGGCGCCATACCGCAAGGCGTTATGCAACAGGTTGCTGACGATCTGCTCGGTCACCGCATGATCCAAGGTCACCATCAGGTGTTCGGGCGCGACGACCTGGATACCTGCGCCTGAGAGCCGGGAGGTGGCGTGAATCTCGCTCGCCATATCGCGCAGCAGCAGGGCAAGGTCGAACGTCTCCGCATCGAGCCGAAGCCTGCCGCCGGTCAGCTGCGATACGTCGAGCAGGATCCTGGCCCGACTCAGGTAGCGAATCATGGTGCGCTGGACGCGCCCCAGCCGCTGCTCGACCTGCTGCGGAGAGGAGGTGCCGGCCGTGACGCTGGCCATCAGCAGATCGACCTGGCCCATGATCGGGGTCATGGCGTTGCGCAGGTCGTGCCCCGCCACGGAGATGAACGCATCCCGCGCCGCGACCGCCTCGGTCAGCTCGGCAATGCGCTGATGCAGATGCTCGACCAATTGGCCGTCATCGCCGGCGGCAGGTGTCGAGGGTGGGCACGCTTCTAGAACGGCCATTCAGGACCTCTTCTGACGATCTCGCGACGTGTCAGGGTCTAAGATATGGCGCAGAACATATCCGCAACTGTGGAATGAACGTTTTTCCCTCAAGGACCCGACCGCCCGGCTTGGACCAGCCGCAGCCTCGCAGTGGGGCGGTTCGGTTCGCGATGCGCCCCAGGCCCAGGCTTCGCAAGCCGGGTCCCAGGCCCCGGCGGCCCCGGCGGCCAAGGGCGCGCAGGGAGGGCGGCGATCAGGCGGCCAGCGGGTGCCGCGCCAAACGCGACAAGGCCTGCCCGCCGGTGTCGAACAGGTGGCAGGCCGCGGTGTCGATCGACAGGCGAACCGCCTCGTGCGCCCGGATGGAGGCGCTGCCCTCGCTCTGCACCGTCATCGCCTGGCCCCCGCCGGCGGCTATGATGTGGACCAGCGTCAGGCCGCCGAGCCGCTCCACCAGCGTGACCTCGCCCGCGACCGGGCCGGCCGGGTCGATGCGCAGCCCCTCGGGCCGGACGCCCAGCGTGACGGTGTCGCCGGTCCGCACGCCGCCGGCCGAGGTCGGGACCGTCACCTGCCCGCCCGACGCCAGGGCCACGGTCACGCCGGACCCGCTGGCCTCGACGACCTGGGCCGGCATCAGGTTCATCCGCGGCGACCCGATGAACCCGGCGACGAACAGGTTGTTGGGATGGTGATACAGCTCCAGCGGCGAGCCGACCTGCTCGACCAGCCCGGCCTGCAGCACCACGATCTTGTCGGCCATCGTCATCGCCTCGACCTGGTCGTGCGTGACGTAGATCATGGTGGCGTTCAGGTCCTCGTGCAGGCGCAGCAGCTCCATGCGCATCTGCCCGCGCAGCGCCGCGTCGAGGTTGGACAGCGGCTCGTCGAACAGGAACACCTTGGGGTCCCGCACGATGGAGCGGCCGATGGCGACGCGCTGCCGCTGCCCGCCGGACAGGTCCTTCGGCCGCCGCTCCAGGTACGGCTCAAGCTGCAGGATGCGCGCGGCCTCCTGCACCTTGCGGTCGCGCTCGGCCTTGGGCACCCGCGCCAGGCGCAGCGCGAAGCCCATGTTCTGCCGCACCGTCATGTGCGGATACAGCGCGTAGGACTGGAACACCATCGCCAGCCCCCGGTCGGCCGGGCCCACGTCGTTCACCCGCTTGCCGTCGATCTGCAGCTCGCCGGAGGTGATGTCCTCCAGCCCCGCGATCATGCGCAGCAGCGTCGATTTGCCGCAGCCGGAGGGTCCGACGAACACCACGAACTCGCGCTCCAGCACGTCGAGGCTGATGCCCTTGATGACGTCGGCCGGGCCATAGCTCTTGCGCAGGTCGCGCAGGGTCAGGGTTGCCATGGGAACGCTCCTACTTCACGGCGCCGAAGGTGAGGCCGCGCACGAGCTGGCGCTGGCTGAACCAGCCGAACACCAGGATCGGCGCCACCGCCATGGTTGAGGCGGCGGACAGCTTGGCGAAGAACAGCCCCTGGGGGCTGGAAAAGGAGGCGATGAACGCCGTCAGCGGCGCCGCCGCAGAGGCGGTCAGGTTCAGGCTCCAGAACGCCTCGTTCCAGCACAGGATCAGCGACAGCAGCCCGGTGGAGGCGACGCCCGGCAGCGTCAGCGGCAGCAGCAGGAACCAGACCTCGCTTGCGGTGTTCGCCCCGTCCATGCGCCCGGCCTCCAGGATGTCCTTGGGCACCTCCTTGTAGAAGGTGAACAGCATCCAGACGATGATCGGCAGGTTGGCCAGCGCGTAGGTGATGACCAGCGCCGTGCGGGTGTCGAGCAGCCCGGTGTCGCGGGCCAGGATATAGATCGGCACCAGCACGCCGACCGGCGGCAGCATCTTGGTCGAGAGCATCCAGAGCAGGGTGCCGCGGGTGCGCGGCGTCGGGTGGAACGCCATCGAGTAGGCGGCCGGGATCGCGAACAGCAGCGCCAGCACCGTGCCGCCCACGGACACCACGATGCTGTTCCAGGCAAAGGAGACGTAGTCCGCCCGAGACAGCACGTCCACATAGGAGGCGAGCGTGGGCGTGAAGGTGAGCCGCGCGGTGATCGCGTCGCTTTCGGACTTGAAGCTGGTGAGCACCATCCAGGCGATCGGGAAGAACAGCAGGATTGCCACGCCCCAGCCGACGACGGCGGCCAGCACGCGCTGCAGCAGGCTTTCTCGCATGGGTCAGACCTCCAGCCGCCGGGCGATGCTGCGCACCAGGAAGAAGGCGACGATGTTGGCCAGGATGATGGCCACGACGCCGCCCGCCGACGCGCCGCCCACGTCGTATTGCAGCAGGGCGCGGGCGTAGATCAGGAAGGCGAGGTTGGTCGTGGCGTTGCCAGGCCCGCCGGAGGTGGTCACGAAGATCTCGGCGAACACCGTCAGCAGGAAGATCGTCTCGATCATGATGACGACGCTGATGGCGCGGGACAGATGCGGCAGGGTGATGAAGAAGAACTGCGCCACCACCCCGGCACCGTCCATGCGCGCGGCCTCCCGCTGCTCATGGTCGAGCGACTGCACGGCGGTGAGCAGGATCAGCAGCGCGAAGGGCAGCCACTCCCAGGACACGATGGCGATGACCGACGCCAGCGGGTAGGTGGCGAACCAATCGACCGGCTCCAGCCCGAAGGTCAGCGCCAGGGCGCCCAGCACGCCGTAGATCGGGTGCATCAGCAGGTTCTTCCAGATCAGCGCGCTGACCGTCGGCATGACGAAGAAGGGCGAGATCGCCAGCACCCGGGCGATCTTCTGCCCGGGGAACGGCTGGTCGAACAGCACCGCCAGCAACGTGCCCAGGCCCACGGTGATGACCAGCACCGAGAGCAGCAGCGTCATCGTGTTGCGGAGCGAGACCCAGAAGTCCGGGTCGGTCACCAGGAACTCGTAGTTGTCGCGCCCGGCGAACCCGCTCACGTCCGGGTTCACCAGGTTATAGTACTGGAACGAGAACCACAGCGTCATCACCAACGGCACGATCATCCAGGCCAGCAGCACCGCCACGGACGGCACCACCAGCCAGGAGCCGGCCCGGCGCGGCGGCTTGGCCACCGCCGCCGCCTCAGTTCCCCGGATGACCGTCGCCGACATGCCGCGCTCCTACGTCTTGGGGTGGCTGGCTGGACAGATCGTTCGCACGGTCGCGGGGGCGGGGTTCTCGCGCGCCGTGCCAATGGCTACGGCGGCCCGTAGGCCGCCCCCGATGCGATGAGCGATGGCACGTCTCCCAGTATCATAGCTGCATGGCGCCGCTGTGACGGGCAGCCTTGGCAGGACCGTTCCATCTTCCCGTACCGGCGTCAACACTCTTGCCGCAAAACCCGGCGCCCCTTAGAAATTGAGATGGCGCGACGCCTCCGCCAGCGTCTCCCGGCTGCCCCTGCCATACAGCGAGGCGAGCCAGCGCCCGACCGGCTCGATCAGCCGCGCGTCCGTGCCCGTCTCGCCGAAAAGCTGGGTGATGCCGAGCAGCGGCCGTGGGTCCGGCCCGCCCTCCATCGCCTTCTCCCGCAGCAGCGCCGCGAGCGGGTGGCGGATGTCGATGGCCTGGCCCTGCTCGTCCTCCCCCCGCATCCGGCGCAGCCAGGCGGCGAGCGCCAGGGCCAGCAGCTCGACCCCCCCGCCGGCGCGCAGCCGGTCGCGGATCGGGTCCACCAGGACGTTGAGCGGCGCGTCGGTGTTCACCCGCTCCACCGTGTCCTTGATCGCCGGGTTGGCGAACCGCTCGACCAGCGTCGCCTTGTAGCGGCCGAGGTCGATCCCCGGCACCGGCAGCAGCGTCGGCCCGGTCTCCCGGTCCATCAGCGCGCCCATGTAGCGGGTGATCAGCGGATCGGCCATCGCCTCGTCGATGGTGACGTAGCCGGCGAGCCGGCCCATGCCGGACACCGCGAGGTGGCTCGCGTTCAGGAGCCGCAGCTTCATGAACTCGTAGGGCGCCACGTCGGCCACGAACTGCGCGCCGACCTCCTCCCAGGGTGGGCGGCCGGCGGGGAAGCGGTCCTCGATCACCCATTGCGTGAAGGTCTCGGCGAACACCGGCCAGCGGTCCTCGATGCCGTGCCGGTCCGCCAGCGCCGCCACGTCCGCCGCCGCCGTCACCGGGGTGATGCGGTCCACCATCGAGCTTGGGAAGCTGCCATGCTCAGCGATCCAGGCGGCGAGCGCCGGGTCACGCAGCCCGGCCAGGGCCAGCACCGCGTCGCGCAGCACCTCGCCGTTGTGCTGGATGTTGTCGCAGCACATGGCGGTGAACGGGGGCGCGCCGCTCGACCGGCGCCGGCGGTAGGCCTCCACCACGATGCCGACCGCGCTCGACGGCCGCCCGGGATGCGCGAGGTCGGCGCGGATCAGCGGGTGCTCGGGGTCGAGCCGCTTGGTGGCGCGGTTCAGGCAGTAGCCGTTCTCCGTCACCGTGAGGCTGACGATGCGGATCGCGGGCTGGTCGATGGCGTCCAGCAGGGCCGTGCTGTCCTCGCCCGCGAACACCACGCCAGCGAGCGAGCCGATCACCGTCACCGTCTCGTCCGTGAAGCTCCGCTCCACCAGGGTGTACAGGCCGTCCTGCGGCGCCAGGCTTTCCTGCATGCGCCGGTCGCCCGGCATCAGCCCGGCGCCGACGATGCCCCACTGCAGCGCATCCGGGCGCCGCTCCATCAGGTCGTGGGTGTAGCGCGCCATGTGCGCCCGGTGGAAGTTGCCGAGGCCCAGATGCACGATGCCGGGCACGACGCCGGCGAGGTCGAAGCCGGGCACTACGACGGGCGCCTGAAGCTGGGCCAGGTTGGCTCGGTTGAGCTGGATCGGCTGCATGGGTCCCTCGTTCACGCCCGTTCAGCGGCTCAGGCGCCGCGCCGCAACTCGCGCAGCAGCCCATCCGCCAAGGTGGCGAGCAGCAGGTTGCAGGACGCGGCCCCGGCATCGAGCGTGCCGCGCGAGCGCTCCCCGAGCCGGCTGGCCCGGCCGATCTTCGCCACCATGTCGCGGGTGCTCTCCAGCCCGGCCGCCGCCGCGTCCTTCATGGCGGCGAGGCACGCGGCGAACCCCTCGCCCCGCTCCAGGGCCGCGTCAAACGCCGCCTGCGCGGGGTCGAGCACATCGACCAGCGTCTTGTCGCCGACCTTGGCGCCGCCGACGTCCACGATGCTCGCGATCCCGGCCCGCAGCATGGCGGAGAACCGCACAGCGTCGATTGGGTCCGCGCCCTCCAGGGCCTCCGCCATCTCGGTGAAGAACGTGCCGTAGAGCGGCCCCATGGACCCGCCGATGTCGCCCAGCAGCGTGTCGCCGAGCGTCGCGAACCCGTGCGCCAGGCCGTCGCCGTCCGACAGCCGGTCGCCGGCGAGGCGGAATCCCTTGCTCATGTTGATGCCGTGGTCGCCGTCGCCGATCTTGCCGTCGATCTCGCCCAGGAACCCCTGCTCGCGCACGATGGCGGCGACCATCTCCAGCACGATGGGACCCGCCGCCCGCTGGCTCACAGCCTCCATGGCCTAGCTCCCCAGCACGGTCAGGCCGACCGAGCGGGCCGGGCGCGCCATCAGCCGCTCCAGCTCCGCATCGAGCCGCGTCACGGTGAGGGAGACGCCGCTCATCTCCAGCGAGGTGAAGTAGTTGCCGACGAAGCGGTGCCGCGGCGTGATGCCCCGCGCCCGCAGCATCTCGTCCACATGGCCGTACAGGATATAGAGCTCCATCACCGGCGTGGCGCCGAGGCCGGACACCAGCACGGCCACGTCGTCGCCGCGGCCGAAGGGCAGGTCCTCGACGATGCGCTCGACCATCAGCGCGGCCATCTCGGCGGCGGGCTTGGTGGGCATCACGGCGATGCCGGGCTCGCCGTGGTGGCCGATGCCGACCTCCATCGTGCCGTCCTCGATGACGAAGTTCGGCTTGCCCGCGGCGGCGATGGTGCAGGGCGACAGGCCGATGCCGATGGAGCGGGTCTGGTCGATGGCCTTCTGCGCGGCCGCGATCACCTCGTCGAGTGTGCCGCCCTCGGCCGCCCGGGCGCCACCCGCCTTCCACATCAGGATTTCGCCCGCGACGCCGCGGCGCTTGTCGCGCTCGTGCGGCCCGGCCGACGCCACGTCGTCGTTGGCGACGACCGTTTTGACCTCGACGCCCGCCTTGGCCGCAAGGCGGGCCGCCATCTTCACGTTCATGTTGTCGCCGGCGTAGTTGCCATACAGGCACGCGACACCCTGCCCGCCATCGGCCGCCTGGAACGCGGCGTCGAAGCTCTTGGCGGTGGGCGAGGCGAAGACCTCGCCGATGGCCACCGCGTCCAGCAGGCCCGGCCCGACGTAGCCGAGGAACGCCGGCTCATGCCCGGAACCGCCGCCCGTCACCACGCCGACCCGGCCCGAGACCTTCGGCCCCGCGCAACGCAGCACGCGCGGGTGGCCGGTGGCCGCCAGCAGGTCCGGATGTGCGGCAAGGTAGCCCTTCAGGCTATCCTCCACGACCTGGTCGGGATCGTTGATGACGCGGTTCATGCCGCGGCGTCCAAGACGGGCATGCGTCCGGCCGGCCGGCGGTGCAGGACGCGCCCAGGAACGCTTGATGGCAACATCTCGGCGAGCAACCCGTCCTCCCGGCCCATTGTGCCATCCGCTTCACGGCAGATAGACTTCGGCGAAAGCGTGCACCGGCTGGTGAACAGATGTCAAGTGAGCGACCAGATGTTCACTGTGCTCTGTTGAAGGCTGACTTCAAGCTGACCGACTTTTTCGCTCTCAATGCTGAGAACGTTGAGGAAGGCTGACGGCGTCGGCAGTCTTGCGCGGCGATCCAACTCAGACCAGTATCAACCCTCTGCTGCAAGTTTGCGGCAGTAGAACGGTTGTGCGCCGCACAAAGGGGCGTGGCGCGAGGGTTGGGAAGGGTTGGTCATGGCAATCGCAATCGGCTGCGACGAGGCTGCCTTCGAGCTGAAGGAGACCCTCAAGCGCCTGCTGCAGGACGGCGGGCACGCGGTCGAGGACTTCGGCACGTTCGACACGAGTCCCGTGCTGTATCCGGACATCGCCTTCGCCGCCGCCCAGTCCATCGCCGACGGGCGCAACGACCGCGGCGTGCTGCTGTGCGGCACCGGCATCGGCATGGCGATCAGCGCCAACAAGGTGCCGGGCATCCGGGCGGCGCAGTGCCACGACACCTATTCGGCCGAGCGCGCGCGCAAGAGCAACGACGCCCAGGTCATCACCATGGGCGCCCGCGTGATCGGCCCGGAGCTGGCCAAGACGATCCTGCACGCCTGGCTCGCCTCGGAGTTCGAGCCGGAACGCTCCGGCCCCAAGGTGGCGCGCATCAAGGCGTTCGAAGCCGCCGGACGGTAGGCGGCCCGGCCCCCGCAAGCATGGCCCCGGCAAGCGCGGCCCCTTGAGCACGACCGCGGTCGAGCGCCGGGCTGCCGCCGACTGGCGCGACATCCCGACCGAGGTGATCGTCGAGATCGCCAGCCTGTACTACCACCAGGACATCACCCAGGAGGAGCTGTCGCAGCGCTTCTCGATGTCGCGCACCCGGATCAGCCGGCTGCTGAAGCGGGCGCGGGAGGAAGGCGTCGTCGAGATCCGGGTGCACCAGCACCCGAGCGTCAGCAACGAGCTTGAGCGCGAGTTCATCGCCCGCTTCGCCATCGACCGGCTGCTGGTCTCGCTCGACCAGCGGGACGCGGAGGCGCAGCGCGTGGCCGTCGCGAGCCTCGTGGCCCACCACCTGGCGAAGACGATGACCGACGGCATGATCGTGGCGACCGGCATGGGCCGCAACGTCGCGGCGGTCGCCGATTGCGTGCCGGCCTCCGTGCGCCGGGCCGTCACCTTCGTCTGCGCCATCGGCGGCTCCGTGCGGGCGGGGGAGCACATGAACCCCGACCACATCTGCCGCCGCCTCGCGGTGCGGTTCAGCGGGGAGAGCGAGACGCTGTATGCCCCGGCGCTGGTGGCCGACGCGGCGCTGCGGGACGAGCTGTATCGCAACCATACCGTGCGCCTGGTGCTCGACCGCGCGCGCCGGGCCGACATGGCGCTGGTGGGGATCGGCGACCTCAGCGAGGACAGCAACATGGTGCGCATGGGCTGGTTCTCGCCGCAGGAGGTGGCGGAGGCGCGGCTGTCCGGCACCATCGGCGACATCATGGGCTACGACTTCATCGACATCCACGGCCGGCCATCCAGCGCGAACATGCAGGGCCGGGTGATCGGACTGACCACCCGCGACCTCCTCCGCATCCCGGACGTGGTGGCCATCGCGAGCGAGAACACCAAGGCGGCGGCGATCCTGGGCGCGCTGCGCACCGGCGTGATCAACACGCTGGCGACCAGCTCCACCAACGCCCGCACGGTGCTGCGGCTCGACGAGGCGACCCGGCCGTAGAAAAGCACGCTATCGTTGCAGGAATGCCAGGGCAAAAGCAAAACTCCGCCCGCACGACGCCCGTCGGCATATTACGCTTAAGTTGCAGCCGCCCCTTGCGGTATCCAGGGCGCTCCCAACTGGCTTGAGCGGGGCAGCAGCCCGGCGCGGACACGGGCGGACCAGCTTCCATGACATTTCCGGGCAACGATCACGCCACCCTCAGCGCACCGAACCGGCCTCACAGCCCCGCCCTGGCCGCGCACGCCGCGGCCACGATTGAAACGAGCAGCCTCGCATGAACGCCCTGTCCGCGCGCACCGAGTCCCTGGCGCCGTCCCTGCCAGGCGCAGCGCCGCACCTGCGGCAGCTGGAGGCCGAGAGCATCCACATCATCCGCGAGGTGGCGGCGGAGTGCCGGAACCCGGTGTTCCTCTACTCGGTCGGCAAGGACTCGTCGGTTCTGCTGCACCTGATGCGCCGGGCGTTCCACCCGGGGCGCCTGCCCTTCCCGCTGCTGCACATCGACACCGGCTGGAAGTTCCGCGAGATGATCGCGTTCCGCGACGAGACCGCGCGCCGCCACGGCCTCGACCTCATCGTGCACACCAACCAGGAGGCGCGCGCCCAGGGCATCAACCCGTTTGACCACGGTGCCTTCTACACCCACGCCATGAAGACGGAGGCGCTCAAGGCGGCGCTGCGCCGGCATGATTTCGACGCGGCGTTCGGCGGCGCGCGGCGGGACGAGGAGGCGTCGCGGGCCAAGGAGCGCGTGTTCTCCTTCCGCACGGCGGCGCAGCAGTGGGACCCGAAGGACCAGCGGCCGGAGTTCTGGCGCCTGTACAACGGCCGCGTCGCGCCGGGCGAAGGGGTCCGGGTGTTCCCGCTGTCCAACTGGACCGAGCTGGACATCTGGCAGTACGTGCTGGCGGAGGGCATTCCCATCGTGCCGCTGTATCGCGCCGCGATGCGCCCGGTGGTGGAGCGGGACGGCAACCTGATCGCCGTCGATGACGCCCGCATGCGCCTGCACCCGGGCGAGATGCCGCAGGAGCGCATGGTCCGTTTCCGCTCGCTCGGCTGCTACCCGCTGACCGCCGCCATCGAGAGCGCCGCGCAGTCGCTGCCGGAGATCGTCGCCGAGATGACCACCGCCCGCACTTCCGAACGGGGCACGCGGCTGATCGACCGGGACGAGGCGAACGCCATGGAGCGCCGGAAGCGCGAAGGGTATTTCTGATGGGGCATCGCCCGCGGCCGCCCGTGCATCCGAGCACCGCCGCGGCGCCGGGCCTGCTGCGCTTCCTCACCTGCGGCAGCGTCGACGATGGCAAATCGACCCTGATCGGCCGGCTGCTCCACGACACGCGCGGCATCCTCGACGACCAGCTCGCGACGCTCCGGCGCGACAGCCGGCGCCACGGCTCGACGGGGGACGACATCGACCTGGCCCTGCTGGTCGACGGGCTGGAGGCGGAGCGCGAGCAGGGCATCACCATCGACGTGGCCTACCGCTTCTTCGCAACGCCCCGGCGCCGCTTCGTGGTGGCGGACACGCCGGGGCACGAGCAGTACACCCGCAACATGGCGACCGGCGCCTCCAACGCGGACCTCGCGGTGATGCTGGTCGACGCGCGCAAGGGCGTCCTGACTCAGACTCGGCGCCACGCCTTCATCGCGGGCCTGATGGGCATCCGCCACGTCGTGCTGGCGGTGAACAAGATCGACTTGGTGGGCTTCAGCGAGGCGCGGTTCGAGGCCGTCGCCGCCGAGTTCCGCGCCAGCGCGGAGGGCCTCGGCTTCCGCACCCTGCAGGCCATCCCCCTCTCCGCCCGGCACGGCGACAACGTCATCGCGCCCAGCGCCAACACGCCCTGGTATGCCGGCCCGAGCCTGCTGTCCCACCTCGAAGGCGCGCGGGTGGAGCAGGAGGCGCTGTCCCGCCCGTTCCGCATGCCCGTGCAGTGGGTGAACCGCCCGAACGCCGAGTTCCGCGGCTATTCCGGCACCGTGGCCTGCGGGCGCGTCCGGCCGGGCCAACGCGTGGTCGTCCAGCCCGCCGGCGTCGAGGCCGGGGTCCTGCGCATCGTCACCATGGACGGCGCGCAGCCCTCGGCGGAGGCGGGCGACGCCGTGACGCTCGTGCTCGACCGGGAGATCGACGTGTCCCGCGGCGACGTGCTGGCCGCGGCCGACGCGCCGGTGGCGGTCGCGGACGCGCTGTCGGCGCGGCTGATCTGGCTGCACGACACGCCGCTCGCCGCCGGGCGGGAGTACTGGGTGAAGCTCGGCACCCGCAGCGTGCCCGGCAGCGTCAGCCGCATCCGGCACCGCATCGACGTGAACACCCGGGGCGCCGAGCCTGCCGACACGCTGGGCCTCAATGACCTCGGCCATGTGGAGCTGCATCTGCAGGCGCCCGTGGCCTTCGAGCCTTATCCCGACAGCCGCGACCTCGGCGGGTTCATCCTGATCGACCGGCTGACCAACGCCACGGTGGGCGTGGGCATGGTCGAGGCGGCCCTGCGCCTTGCCACGGACGTCACCTGGCAGGCGCTGGACGTGGACCGGGCGGCGCGCGGGCGGCTGAATGGCCAGCGCCCGGCGGTGCTGTGGCTCACCGGCCTGTCCGGCGCCGGCAAATCGACCATCGCCAACCTGGTGGAGCGCCGTCTGCACGCGCTCGGCCGGCACACCTACGTGCTCGACGGCGACAACCTGCGCCACGGGCTGAACCGGGACCTCGGCTTCTCGGAGGCCGACCGGGCGGAGAACGTGCGCCGGGCGTCCGAGGTGGCGGCGCTGTTCGCCGATGCCGGGCTGATCGTGATCGCGAGCCTGATCTCGCCCTACCGCGCCGAGCGGCTGCGGGCGCGGGAGCGCGTGCCGGGGGGCGAGTTCATCGAGGTGTTCATCGACGCGCCCCTGGACGAGTGCCGGCGGCGCGATCCGAAGGGCCTGTACAAGAAGGCCGATGCCGG
>CAHJXG010000465.1 GCA_903644035.1 Rhodospirillales bacterium | reverse complement strand
CCCGCGCCGCATCAACCGCCTGTGCTCCCGCGTGCTGCTGTATGGCGTGCTGGAGGGGACGCATGACGTCACCGGCGACGTGGTGGACGCGACGGCCGCGGAACTGGCGAACGACCTGGAGGGCATCGAGGCGGCGCTGCTGCCGAACCCTGCGGACGGCCCGGCGGCGCGGCCGGGCGCTTCCCTGTCCCATGCCGACCTGCTGGGCCGCATCGAGGCGCTGGAGCGGCAGATGGCCGTGCGCGAGCAGGTGTTCCGCCGGCTGACCCAGATCTTCGGCGTGGACGGCTGATGACGCCCCCCCGGGTCAACGCGATGACGGTCGACGTGGAGGATTACTTCCAGGTGCAGGCCTTTGCCGGCGTGATCGACCGGGAAAGCTGGGACGCGATCCCCTGCCGGGTGGAGGCGAACATGGACCGCATCCTGCAGCAGTTCGACCGGGCGCGGGTGGCTGCCACCTTCTTCACCTTGGGCTGGGTCGCCGACCGCTACCCGGGCGTCGTGCGCCGCATCGTGGCGGCCGGGCACGAGCTGGCGAGCCACGGCTACGGCCACGCCCGGGCCGACGGCCAGACCCCGGCGGCGTTCCGGGAGGACGTGCGCCGGGCGCGCAGCGTGCTGGAGGACCTGGGCGGGGTGGCAGTCACCGGCTACCGCGCGCCCACCTTCTCCATCGGGCCGCGCAATCCTTGGGCGTTCGACGTGCTGGCGGAGGAGGGGCACGCCTACAGCTCCAGCGTCTATCCCGTGCGGCACGACCTGTACGGGGCGCCGGACGCGCCGCGCTTCCCTCACCGCCCAGCGGCCGGGCCGCTGGTCGAGATCCCGATGACCACCGTGCGGCTCGGCCGGCGCAACCTGCCCTGCGCGGGCGGCGGCTACTTCCGGCTGATGCCCTACCCGTTGTTCCGCGCGATGCTGCGCCGGTTCAACCGCGTGGATGCGGCACCGGGCGTGTTCTACTTCCACCCCTGGGAGATCGATCCCGGCCAGCCTTGCATCCGCGCCGCGCCGCGCCGGTCGCGCTTCCGCCACGGCGTGAACCTCTCGGCCATGCAGGGCCGGTTGGACCGCCTGCTGCGCGATTTCGCGTGGAATCGGATGGACCGCGTCTTTGCGCAGGCCCTACGCTCACCTGATCCCTAGCTCCGGCCGGTTCCAGCAGCCCATCCCAGGACATCCGCATGCCGATCCGCTGCCGACCGCTCAACGCCGCGACCGCGACCGCTTGGGACGGCTTCGTGGACGCGACGCCGGCCGGCACCTTCTTCCACCGCGCGGCCTGGGCGCCGGTGCTCGCCCGCGCGTTCGGCCACACGCCGCACTACACGCTGGCGGAGCGGGACGGCGCGGTCGTCGGCGTGCTGCCGCTCATGCACGTCAACTCCCTCCTGTTCGGCAACAGCCTGATGTCCAGCCCGTTCTGCGTCTATGGCGGCCCGCTCGCCGCCGATGCGGAGGCCGCGGCGGCGCTCGAGGCCCACGTCGCCGGGCTGATGTGGCGCGTGGGCGCCCGGACGACGGAGTTCCGCTTCCTGCACCCGCTGCCGGAGGGCTGGCTGTCCGACGCCGAGTGGCCCACCCGGTCCGACCTGTATGCCACCTTCCGCAAGCCGATCACGGCCGATGACGACGCCAACATGAAGGCGATCCCCCGTAAGCAGCGCGCCGTGGTGCGCAAGGGGATCGAGCGCGGGCTGGTCTCCACCGCCTCCGACCAGGTGGACGGGCTGCATGCCATCTACGCCGAGAGCGTCCGCAACCTGGGCACCCCCGTGTTCAGCCGCCGCTACTTCCGCAGCCTGGCGGAGGCGTTCCGCGGCGAGATGGACGTCGTCACCGTGCTGGACGCGGGCCGGCCCGTCAGCGCGGTGCTGAACTTCTACGACCGCGGGGAGGTGCTGCCCTACTACGGCGGCGGCACCGCGGCGGCGCGGACGAGCCATGCCCACGACTTCATGTACTGGGAGGTCATGCGCCGGGCGGCGGCGCGGGGCAGCCGCCTGTTCGACTTCGGCCGCAGCAAGGCCGGCACCGGGGCGTTCGCCTTCAAGAAGAACTGGGGCTTCGACCCGGCGCCGCTCCGCTACCGCTACCGCCTCGCCCCGGGCGCCGCTATTCCCGACCACAACCCGCTCAACCCCAAGTACCGGCTGTTCATCGCCGCCTGGAAGCGCCTGCCGCTGCCGGTCGCCAACCTGATCGGCCCGCACATCGTCCGCGGCGTCGGCTGATGCGCGACCTCCTCTTCATCTCGCACCGCATCCCGTATCCGCCCGACAAGGGCGAGAAGATCCGCGGCCTGAACCTGCTGCGGCATCTGTCGCAATCCTACCGCATCCACCTCGGCTGCCTGGTCGATGAACCCGGCGACATGCGGCACCTGCCGGCGCTGCGCGAATGGTGCGCCGAGGTCGCGGGCTTCCCCATCGACAAGCGGCGGCAGAAGCTCCGGGCGCTGGCGATGCTGCGGCCAGGCCGGCCGTTGATGCTCGACTACTACGGGCACCCGGGCCTGCACCGCTGGGTGCGGGACAGCATGGCCCGGCGGCACATGGATGTCGTCTACATCTATTCCGTCGCCATGGCGCCCTATGTCGAAGGCCCGCGCCGCGGCGGCCTGATCCTCGACGCGCAGGACATCGACTCGGAGAAATGGGCCACCTACGCCGGGCAGGCGCGGCTCCCCATGCGCGCCGTCTGGTCGCGGGAGGGCCGGACGCTGCTGGCCTACGAGCGCCGGGCGGCGATGCGCTGCGACCACACGCTGTTCGTCTCCCAGCAGGAATGCGACCGCTTCGTCGAGCTGGCGCCGGAGGCCGCAGGCCGCGTGCACGCGGTGGAGAACGGCGTGGACCTGGACCGCTTCTCGCCCGGGCAGAGCTTCGAGACGCCGTTCCACGCCGTCGGGCCGCATCTGGTGTTCACCGGCAACATGGACTACTGGCCCAATGCCGACGCGGTCGGCTGGTTCGCCGCCGAGGTGATGCCGGCGCTTCGGCAGCGCCACCCGACCATCGAGTTCCACGTCGTCGGCGCCAACCCCGGCCCGGCGGTGCTGCGCCTCGCCGACCGGCCCGGCGTGCGCGTGACCGGCCGCGTGCCGGACGTGCGGCCCTATGTGGCCCATGCCGACGCCTGCGTGGCACCGCTCCGCATCGCCAGGGGCATCCAGAACAAGGTGCTGGAGGCCATGGCGATGGGCCGCCCGGTCATCGCCTCGCCCCAGGCCTTCGAGGGCGTGCGCGCCGCGGCGGGGCAGGACCTGCTGGTCGCGGACGGCGCTGAGGCGATGTGCAGCCGGGTGTCGGAGGTGCTGGCCGGGG
>CAHJXG010000464.1 GCA_903644035.1 Rhodospirillales bacterium | reverse complement strand
GTCATGCCGGGGCCACGACCGGCCGGGGCCGCAGCGGCCGCCCGGCCGCCCGCGCCATGCGGCGCTCCCAGCGCCGCGTGAACCAGGTGATCAGGGAACACAGCACGAAATAGGTGGCCAGCACGAACCCGTACACCTGGAAGGCGATGTCCTGCCCGTCCATCACCGTGCTGCGCTCCAAGATCAGCTGGTTGGTCTGCAGGAACTCCGGCACGCCCACCAGCGCCCCCAGCGTGGTGGACTGCACCAGCAGCGTCAGCAGCCCCGCGAACGAGGGCAGGATGCTGCGCATCGCCTGGGGCAGCAGCACCAGGGCGAACACCTCCCACTCCCTCAGTCCCAGCGCCCGGGCGCTGCGCCGCTGGTGGGGCGATACCGCCTGCAGCCCGCCGCGGACGATCTCCGTCCCGTTCGCCCCGCCCCACAGCGACAGGCTGACGACCGCGGCGGCGAAGGGGCTGAGCGTCAGGCCGAACCGCGGCGCGACGAAGAACACGAAGAACACGTTGACGATCAGCGGCACCGCCCGCAGCAGCTCCACCGCCCCGCGGACCGGCAGCAGCAGCCAGCGGGAGCGGATCATGCAGCACAGCAGGCCCAGCGCGAAGCCGATGGCGGTGGAGGCCAGCAGCGCCACCAGGCTGATCTGCACCGTCGCCCACAGCCCCGGCAGCAGCAGGCGCCAGTTCTCCAGCAGGACGCTCATGCCCGGAACGGGCGCTGCAGCACCGCCTCCAGCCGCCCGCTCGCGAGCGAGAGCAGCAGGACCAGCAGCACGTAGATCAGCAGCAGGGCGCTGAACATCTCCACCACCCGGAAATCGACCGCCATGCGGTCCACGGCGACGAAGGTCAGCTCCATCACTCCCACCGCCTGAAGCAGCGCACTGTTCTTCAACAGCGAGATCGAGGTGTTCAGCAGGCTGGGCAGGCAGGCCCGCAGCGCCAGCGGCAGCACCACCAGACGGAGCACCCGGCCGGGCCGCAGGCCCAGCGCCGCCCCCGCCTCGGTCAGCCCCTTGTGCACGGACGCGCAGCCGCCGCGGATGCTCTCGACATGGAAGGCGCCGGCCCAGACCGACAGCGCGAGCACCCCGGACCAGAACAGCGACAGCCCGAATCCCAGCGCCGGCAGCCCGTAGACGATGAAGAAGATCTGCACCAGTAGCGGCGTGTTGCGGATGAACTCGACGTAGGCCGCCACGAGGGCGGAGGCGACCGGCACCCTCAGGTGGCGCGCCGCGGCCCCCAGGACGCCGATCAGCAGCGAGAGCAGCAGGGCGGCGGCGCTGATCTGGAGCGTGAGGACCAGCCCGCGCGACAGGGCCGGCAGGTTGGCCCACAGGTAATCCGCGTCGAACCCCATCAGCCCGTCAGAGGTCCGGCAACGCCGCGGGCGGGAACTGGGACTTGTAGAGCGGCCACTTGTCCTGCTCGACCCATTTCTCGATCCAGCCGGTGTAGCGGTCTTCCTTGGCGATCCCGGTCAGGGCGGCGTTGATGTAGGCCAGCCATTCCGGCTCCCCCTTGCGCACGCCCAGCCCGCCGACGGTCAGGCCGAAGGCCTCGTCCAGGCGGCGCACGGCCGGGTCGCGCTGCGCGATCACGACGAGCGTCGCCAGGTCCGCGGCCATGGCGCCGGCCCGCTTTTGCTTCAGCGCCTGCAGCGCATCGGAGATCGAGTTGAGCCGCAGCGTGTCGAGGCCGGGCTGGTTCGCGTCGAACCAGGCCGCCTGCGTGCTGCCCTTCAGCATGGCGACGGTGCCGGCCTGCTTGATGTCCGCCAGGCGCCTCAACGGCGAGTCCTTCAGGACCAGGATGTCACCGCCGCCGAAGTTGTAGGGCACGGAGTAGTCGATCAGCCGGGCCCGCTCCGGCGTCTTGCCGAGGGTGGCGATCAGCAGGTCCACCTTGCCGGAGGCGAGCTGCGGGATGCGGTTCTCCGCCGTGACGCAGACCATGGCGGCCTTGGCCGGGCTGCCGAAGGCGTAGGTCGCGATCTGTTTGGCCATCTCCACCTCCACGCCGGCGAAGCTGCCGTCCCGGTCCTTGAAGCCGTAGGGCGGCTGATCGCACCGCACCCCGACGATCAGCTCGCCCTTGGCGGCGATGGCGGGCGGCAGGCTGGGCAGGTCCTGTGCATGCAGCGCGCCGGTTCCGATCAGGAGCAGGCCACAGAGGGCGAGGGCACGGATGGCCATGGTGCGTCTCCTTTGCAGGGGTTCAGGCGGAGCGGCGGGCGCGGCGCTCGGCGATGACGGTGCCGGGCCGCCTTGCGAAGTCCTGCAGGTGGTAGCCGGCGCTGACCAGCGGCAGGAACCAGGCGCGATCCCGGTAGAACGGCGCCGCGGGGAAGGGGCGATCCTGGAACGCCGGCAGGCGGTTCTGCCGCCCCAGGATGTTCAGCGCCGTCTGCTGGCCCATCCAACTCATCAGCGCCACGCCGTTGCCGTTGCAGCCGAGCGCGTAGTGCACGCCCTCCTCCCGACCCAGATGCGGCAGCTTGTCGAAGGTCATGCACACGTTGCCGCGCCAGGCGTGGCTGATCCGCACATCCCTCAGTTGCGGGAACACCGAGACCATGCGCGCCCGGAGGCCGACCGCGGCACTCCGCTCATCGTTGCGCAGCGCGTCGGGCCGGCCGCCGAACAGGATGCGGGTGCCGTCCGGCGAGGGCCGGAAGAAGCTCAGCTCCTTGCGCGTGTCGGAGATCATGCGGCGCTTCGGGATCACGCTGTCCATCACCTCGGGCGACAGCGGCTCCGTGGCGATGATGAAGGCCGTGACCGGCACCAGGCGGCGGCGGAACCAGGGCAGCGCGTCGGCCGTGGTGTAGCCGTTGGTCGAGACCACCAGGTGCTTGGCGCGCACCGTGCCGCGCGCGGTCCGCACGTTCAGCCCGCCCGGACCCCTGTCCCAGCCCTGCACCGCGGCAAAGGCGTGCAGGCCGGCGCCGGCCCTGCGCGCCGCCCCACGCAAGGCCCGGTTGTACTTGGCCGGGTGCACGCCGCCGTACTCCTCGACCAGGATGCCGCCGTGGTAAAAGTCGCTGCCGATCTCCTCCCGCTGGCGGTGGCGCGGGATCACGCGGGTGGTGACGCCGGTGCGCCGGGCCAGCAGCTCGGCATGGGCTTGCAGGGTGGTGAAGTCCTTGGGCGTCCAGGCGCCGAAGAAGCGGCCGCACACCTGCAGGTCCGCATCCAGCTGCTCCCGCGCGATCAGCTCCTGCAGGAAGCTGTAGGTGGCGGCGGAGTCCTCCAGCGCGTGGTTCTTCTCCTCCTCGCCGAACCCTTTCAGCACGTCGGTCAGCACCAGCTTCTGCCCGCTGCTGACCATCCCGCCGGAGCGGCTGGACGCGCCGATGCCCAGCGGCCCGGCCTCCAGCACCGTGGCCCGCACCCCGGCCCGCGCCAGCTCCAGCGCGGCGGACAGGCCGCAGAAGCCGCTGCCGATGATGGCGACGTCGGTCTCCTCCGGCAGCTCGTCGGTGGCCGCGGCGTCCGGCGGGGCGGCATCCCACCAGTAGGGGTCCGTGGTGAAGGTGTCGGTCAGCATCATGCCGCTCCCGCGTCGGTCGGTTCGGCGGGCGCGTCCCGCCGGTGGTGCGACGCTGTTTTGGTTCCGGACGAAGTGCCAATCTGCATGACCTGGAATCTTCCTGCCGGGTTCTGAGTCGGTTCCAACGCCAATAGCCCATCCCGATGCCGTCGCGCCGAAGCGCGCTTCGGACATGTCAGCTAAAATAAGACAGAACTTCAAGGCTTCGATTTTGGGCGGTCGCCTCCCGAAGGGGCGCAAGATGGCCGGGGCGCCCCCTGTTGAACCCATGCGGTCACATGAGATCACCGCAGTAGCGAGGGACGCAACGGGGCAACGACGGCGCTGGGCAAGGCCGAAATCGTGTCCGCGCTCAAGCACCCGGCCGGCGACGCCGAACGAGGCATACGGGCAGGAGAGAGATGACCCTCATACCGCCGAACCATGGGGGGAGAACCACGGTCGTCGCCATGGCCGCTCGCCACCCCCGGAATTGGCTCGCCTCGTCACCGGCGACGCCGGCTCGGGTCGGCTCAGCGCAGAGGCGGCACCGCCGCCGCAGCCCGGGCCGCGATGAGCGTGCCGAGGCGCCGACCCTCCTCGTTCGCCGCGGGGAAGTGCACGCCTGCCCAAACGCGGGATTGGGCGCATTCCTGTGCCACCGCGGCCGCGCCGGCATACCGGCGCTGGCCCTCGATCTGTCCGTCCGGCCCCGGCATCCCGTCCGTGATCGCGGGCACGCTGTTGTCGCCCCATTCGCCCGAGCCGAGCCGGTAGGCGTAGGTGACCGTGCCCAAGCTCCGGCCGAACACGGCTTGCAGCAGCATCGCGCCGGTGTGGCAGTCCGTTGAGTGACCGGACGGATACTCGGGGTGGTTCGGCGTGTCGATCAGCGGGCGCCAGCCCGGGTCGGCCACCAAGCCGAAGCCGCCTTCCTGTATCGCGGTGATCGGGCGCCAGAACAGGTAGCGCCCCTTCTCCTCCCAGGCGAGCACGGCGGCGTCGGCCATGGCGGACGCCACCTGGGACATGATCCGTGCGGCCTCGGCCTGGCCGAGCGGGCGGGGCTGCTCGTCCAGCAGGCTGGCGGCAAACTGGATGACGCCGCGTTGCGGGAGCTGGTAGGCCCAGAACACGGCGGTCTCGGCCTCCGCCGCTGTGCGGTCCGGTGTCGTCAGCGCGCCAAGCCGTCGGACCTCCTCCACCCCGGCCCTGTACGCCTCGCTGCCGGGCGGCGGCGGGGGGACCGGGGCGGCGTCGTCCAGGTCGCGGAACAGGAAGGGCCGGGTCTCGGTGTAGCCGCCGGGGCCGCTCGGCGGAGCGCGCCACTGGCCCGGTGCCGTGCCGCTGGGGAAGAAATGCCGGCGCTCGAATCCATCGTCCCGGCGCCTCGCCACGGCGGCGCTGCCCACGGCGCGGCCCAGGGCGACGCCGGCCTCCCGCGCCTCACCTTCTCCCACGCGGTCGAGC
>CAHJXG010000463.1 GCA_903644035.1 Rhodospirillales bacterium | reverse complement strand
GCTGGCGCTGCTGGCCGCATTCGGGCTGCCGGCGCGCGCCGGGCACCTGCCGGGCAAGCTGTCGGGCGGCGAGAAGCAGCGGGTCGCCATCGCGCGGGCGCTGGCCAACGCGCCCGGCGTGCTGCTGGCGGACGAGCCGACCGGCAACCTCGATGTCGGCACCAGCAACGTGGTGTTCGAGGAGCTGCTGCGCATGGTGCGGTCGGAGGGGGTGGCGGCGCTGATCGCCACGCACAACCCGGACCTCGCCAGCCGCATGGACCGCCGGGTAACCTTGCGGGATGGGCGAATCGAGGAGCTTTGATGCCGCACGCTGATTTCGTCCACCTGCGGGTCCACTCCGCCTACTCGCTGAGCGAGGGGGCGATCAGAGCCGACAAGATCGCCGCCGCGGCGCAGGATGCCAAGATGCCGGCGGTGGCGATCACCGACACCGGCAACCTGTTCGGGGCGCTGGAGTTCAGCCAGGCCTGCGCCGCCCGCGGCGTGCAGCCGATCATCGGCTGCCAGGTCTCGCTCACCCGGGCGGAGAACCCGCGTCTGGCGCCCGATCCGGTCGTGGTGCTGGCGCAGGACGCGGCGGGGCTGGCGAACCTGCAGCGGCTGTCGTCACAGGGCTTCATGCAGGGCGACCCGGCCGACCCGCAACTGCCGCTCCAGACCCTGCTGGACCACGCCGAGGGCTTGGTGCTGCTGACCGGCGGCACCCGTGGCCCGATTGGGCGCATGTTGGCCGAGGGGCGCAAGCCCGACGCCGGCAAGCTGCTGGCGCTTTTGTCCGAGGCGTTCCCCGGCCGCTGCCTGGTGGAGCTGCACCGGCATGGCTTGTCGGTTGAGCGGGCCATCGAGCCCGGCCTGCTGCAGCTTGCGGACGAGCAGCGGCTGCCCTTGGTCGCCACCAACGAGTGCTTCTTCGCGACGGCCAAGATGCACGAGGCGCATGACGCCCTGCTGTGCATCGCCGAGGGCCGGCAGGTCAGCGAGGCCGCGCGCCGCCGGGTCACGCCGGAGCATTGGTTCAAGACGGCGCGCGACATGCGCCGCCTGTTCCGCGACCTGCCGGACGCCTGCGACAACACGCTCGCCGTCGCGCGGAGCTGCGCCGTCATGGCGGAGACGCGCAAGCCGCTGCTGCCGATGTGCCCCAAGGTGCGGCCCGGCCAGACCGAGGACGAGACCGTGCGCGCCATGGCGCAGGAGGGCCTGGTGCGCCGCATGGACGCGCTCGAGGCCGATCCGGCCACCCGGGCGGTGTATGCCGAGCGGCTGGAGTACGAGCTGGGCGTCATCGCCGGCATGGGCTTCCCCGGCTACTTCCTGATCGTCGCCGACTTCATCCAGTGGGCGAAGGGGCAGGGCATCCCGGTGGGACCGGGCCGCGGCTCGGGCGCCGGGTCGGTCGCGGCCTGGGCGCTCACCATCACCGACCTCGACCCGCTGCGCTGGGGATTGTTGTTTGAACGCTTCCTGAATCCCGAACGTGTGTCGATGCCGGACTTCGACATCGACTTCTGCCAGGACCGCCGGGACGAGGTGATCGACTACGTGCGCCGCGAGTACGGCGCCGACCGGGTGGCGCAGATCATCACGTTCGGGAAGTTGCAGGCGCGGGCGGCGGTGCGCGACGTGGGCCGCGTGCTGGGCCTGCCGTTCGGCCAGGTGAACCGCGTGGCCGAGCTGATCCCCAACAACCCGGCCAAGCCCGTCACCCTGTCCCAGGCCATCGAGGGCGAGAAGCGCCTGCAGGAGATGCGCGACGGCGACGAGAGCGTGCGCCGCCTGCTGGAGGTGGCATTGCAGCTGGAGGGGCTGTACCGCCACGCCAGCACGCACGCCGCCGGGCTGGTGATCGGCGACCGGCCGCTGATCGACCTGGTGCCGCTGTATCGCGACCCCAAGGCGGACACGCTGGTGACGCAGTACTCCATGAAATACGTGGAGCAGGCGGGCCTCGTGAAGTTCGACTTCCTGGGCCTCACGACGCTGACCATCCTGCAGCAGGCGGTGGCGATCCTGCACGGGCTGGGCGTGCCGGTCGATCTCGACCGCCTGGCGCTCGACGACCCGAAGACCTACGAGATGCTGTCCCGCGGCGACGGCGGGGGCGTGTTCCAGTTCGAGTCCCAGGGGATGCGCGACGCGCTGCGGCAGATGCGCCCGGACCGGTTCGAGGACCTGATCGCGGTCGGCGCGCTCTACCGCCCCGGCCCCATGGCGAACATCCCGGAGTACTGCCTGCGCAAGCACGGCAAGGCCTGGGAGGCGCCGCACCCCGAGGTGCGGGACATCCTGGCCGAAACCTACGGGATCATCGTGTACCAGGAGCAGGTCATGCAGATCGCGCAGACCATGGCCGGCTACAGCCTGGGCGGTGCCGACCTGCTGCGGCGCGCCATGGGCAAGAAGATCCGCGCGGAGATGGAGCAGCAGCGCAAGATCTTCACCGACGGCGCCACCGCCCGCGGCATCCCCGCCGCGAAGGCGACGGAGGTGTTCGACCTCATGGCGAAGTTCGCGGATTACGGCTTCAACAAGAGCCATGCCGCCGCCTATGCCCTGGTGTCCTACCAGACGGCGTGGCTCAAGGCGAACCACCCGGCCGCCTTCCTCGCCGCCTGCATGAACCTCGCGATCAGCAACACCGACAAGATCGCCGCTCTCCGCCAGGAGGCCGAGCGCACCGGCGTCCGCGTGCTGCCGCCCGACATCAACCGCTCCGGCGCCGAGTTCCGCGTGGAGATCGGGGAGGACGGGACGGAGGCGATCCGCTATGCGCTCGCCGCGGTGAAGCGCATCGGCTTCGCCGCCATGCAGTCCCTGGCTGCCGCCCGCGGCGACCGCCCCTTCGCCGACTCGGCCGATTTCGCCGCCCGCGTCGATCCGCGCCCGCTCAGCAAGGGGCAGCTTGAGAACCTGGCGCGCGCCGGCGCCTTTGACAGCATCGCGCCCAACCGCGCCCAGATGTTCACCGCGGCCGAGACGATCATGCGCCGCGCCCAGGCCCAGGCGGAGGAGACGGAGACCGGCCAGGCCGGGCTGTTCGGCGGCGGCCCGACGCCCGAGCCGCTGCGGCTGCCGCCCATGCCGGACTGGCCGCCCATGGAGCGCCTGGGCTACGAGGCGGAGGCGGTGGGCTTCCACCTGACGGCCCATCCGCTCGACAGCTACGGCCCGCTGCTAAGGCGCCTCGGCGTGGTGCCGTCCAGCCAGATGGAGGCGCGCGCCCAGTCCGGCGCCGGCCGCATCCGCATGGCCGGCTGCGTCGTGGCGTCCAAGGAGCGCACGACGCGCACCGGCAGCCGCATGGCCTGGATCCGCCTGTCGGACCAGGGCGGCAGCTACGAGGTGACGGTGTTCAGCGAGGTGCTGGGCAGCGCGCGCGACATCCTCAAGGCCGGGAATGCCGTGCTGATGGGCGTGGACCTCCGGCTGGAGGGCGACAGCCTGCGCGTCACCGCCTCCGACTGCGTGTCGCTGGAGCAGGCGGCAAGCGACGCGGGCGCGGGGATGCGCATCTGGCTCGACCGGACGGAGGCGGTGCCGCACATCCGCGCGCTGCTGTCCCGGGAGGGCCAGGGCCGCGGCCGGGTCACGCTGGTGCCGCGCATCGACGACGCGCAGGCGGTGGAGATCACCATCCCCGGCGGCTACCAGGTGACGCCGCGGCTGGCGCAGGCGCTCAAGATCGTGCCGGGGGTGGAGCGGGTCGAGGAGGTTTGACGCTTGCCAACCCGGTCGTGATCCACCATATCTCCCGCGTCTGCGACCGTCGCGGATAATTCACACGCGGGGCGCCTTTCCCGGGGGTTGATCCCCAGGTTCCGGTGCCGCATGGCCTGGCCCCGCGGAGGATCAACCGGATCACTGGAAAGGACGCGCCCTCATGGCGATGCCCGATTTCACCCTGCGCCAGCTCCTTGAAGCCGGCGTGCACTTCGGCCACCACACCCGGCGCTGGAACCCGCGCATGTCGCCATATATCTTCGGCGTCCGCAACCAGGTCCACATCATCGACCTGCAGCAGACCGTGCCGATGCTGGACCGGGCGCTCAAGGCGGTCCGCGACGTGACGGCGGCGGGCGGGCGCGTGCTGTTCGTCGGCACCAAGCGCGCGGCGGCCGAGTACGTGGCGGACAGCGCCAAGCGCTGCGGCCAGTACTACGTGAACCACCGCTGGCTCGGGGGCATGCTGACCAACTGGAAGACCATCACCGGCAGCATCAAGCGCCTGCGCCAGATCGAGGAGATGCTGGGCGGCGACGTGCAGGGCCTCACCAAGAAGGAGGTGCTGGACATCACGCGCGACCAGGAGAAGCTGGAGCGCGCGCTGGGCGGCATCAAGGACATGGGCGGCCTGCCGGACATCCTGTTCATCATCGACACGAACAAGGAGAAGCTCGCGGTCGAGGAGGCCAACAAGCTCGGCATCCCCGTGGTGGCCGTGCTGGACAGCAACTCGGACCCGCAGGGCGTGACGTACCCGATCCCCGGCAACGACGACGCGATCCGGGCGATCACCATGTACTGCGACCTGATCGCCGGCGCCGTGCTGGACGGCATCAGCGCCGAGATGGTGGCGAGCGGCCGTGACCTGGGTGCGGCCGAGGAGCTGCCGCCGGAGGCGCTGCCGATGCCGGAGCCTGCTCCGGCCGAGCAGCCGGCGGCGTAAGGAGGGTTTGGGATGGCTGAGATCACGGCGGCGGCGGTCAAGGCGCTCCGCGAGAAGACCGGCGCGGGCATGATGGACTGCAAGCGGGCGCTGACGGAATCCGGCGGCGACGCCGAGGCGGCGTTCGACTGGCTGCGCAAGAAGGGCCTGTCGGCTGCGGCGAAGAAGAGCGGCCGGGTTGCGGCCGAGGGCCTGGTCGGCGTGGCGAGCATGGCGAACAAGGCGGCGATGGTCGAGGTCAACGCCGAGACCGACTTCGTCGCCCGCAACGAGACGTTCCAGGCGCTGGTCGCCGCGGTGGCGCAGATCGCGCTTGAGGTCGGCGACGACGTGGAGGTGATCCGCGCCGCGCCGTTCCCCGGCACCGGGCGTACGGTGGCGGAGGAGCTGACGCACCTCGTGGCGACGATCGGCGAGAACATGGCGCTGCGCCGGGCCAAGGTGCTGACGGTGCCGCAGGGCGTCGTCGCGACCTACGTGCACAACACGTTGAAGCCGGGCCTCGGCAAGATCGGCGTGCTGGTCGCGATTGAGAGCGGCAGCGAGATGGAGGCCCTGGAGACCCTCGGCCGCCAGATCGGCATGCACGTGGCCGCCGTCCGGCCCGACGCGCTCGACGTGGACGCGGTGGACCCGGCGGCGCTGGAGCGGGAGAAGGCGGTGCTGACCGAGCAGGCGCGGCAGTCCGGCAAGCCCGACGCCATCATCGAGAAGATGGTGGAGGGGCGGATCCGCAAGTACTACGAGGAGGTCGTGCTGCTGGAGCAGGTCTGGGTGCATGACGGCGAGAGCCGGGTGCGCGCGGTGGTGAAGAAGGCCGGCGCCACGCTGTCCGGCTTCGCGCGCTTCCAGCTGGGCGAGGGGATCGACAAGCCGACCGGCGGGGATTTCGCGTCCGAGGTCGCCGCCGCCGCCGGCATCACGCCGCCCGAGTCGCCGGCGACGCCCCCCGCGGAGTAGCCGCACTTGCCGTGTGATGGGGCCGGACCGGCGGCCTGAACTTGTGAAGGGCGGCGTCACCCTCTAGCGTGCCGCCGCCCGGCCCCGGAAGGATTCCATGCCAGATCAACCGACCCACAAGCGCGTCCTGCTGAAAGTGTCCGGGGAGGCGCTGATGGGACGGCGGGACTACGGGCTGGACACCGACACCCTGGTGCGCATCGCGACCGATGTGGGCGATGTCGTGCAGATGGGCGTGCAGGTCTGCCTGGTGATCGGCGGCGGCAACATCTTCCGCGGCATCTCCGCGGCGGCGGGCGGCATGGACCGGGCGCAGGCC
Organism: Rhodospirillales bacterium; assembly: GCA_903644035.1. Classification (GTDB taxonomy): domain Bacteria; phylum Pseudomonadota; class Alphaproteobacteria; order Acetobacterales; family Acetobacteraceae; genus CAHJXG01. The sequence continues at coordinate 1,227 of CAHJXG010000463.1, read as the reverse complement.
GACTACATGGGCATGTTGGCGACGGTGATGAACGCGCTCGGCATGCAGAGCGCGCTGGAGCGGCGCGGCATCCCGACCCGCGTGCAGTCCGCCATCCCGATGAGCAGCGTGTGCGAGCCCTACGTCCGGCGCCGGGCGGAGCGGCACATGGAAAAGGGCCGGGTCGTGATCTTCGCGGCCGGCACCGGCAACCCGTTCTTCACGACCGACACGGCGGCCGCCTTGCGCGCGGCGGAGATGAACTGCGATCTGCTGCTGAAGGGCACCCAGGTGGACGGCGTGTATTCCGCCGACCCGCGCAAGGTGCCGGACGCCGAGCGGTACGACCAGCTGACATATCTTGACGTGCTGTCCCGCGACCTCGGCGTGATGGACGCGGCGGGCATCAGCCTGGCGCGGGAGAACGGCCTGCCGATCATCGTGTTCAACATCCATGCGCCCGGCGCGTTCGCCCAGGTGATGCGCGGCGAGGGTCGTTTCACCCGCATCATCGAGCCGCATTGACGTCCAACCCGGGGAGACCGTTGTGCCCGCCGACCTGACTGCCCTCAAGACCGACCTGACGCGCCGGATGGACGGCGCGCTGGAGACCCTGCGCCGCGACTTCGGGGGCCTCCGTACCGGGCGCGCCAGCCCGGCGCTGCTGGAACCCGTCAAGGTCGAGGCGTATGGCACGGAGGTGCCGATCACCCAGGTCGGCACCATCGGCGTGCCGGAGCCGCGGATGATCACCGTCCAGGTCTGGGACCGCACCCTGGTCGGCGCCGTGGAGCGCGCGATCCGCGACAGCGGGCTGGGTCTCAATCCCGGCTCGGACGGGCAGGTGGTGCGGGTGCCGATCCCGCAGCTCACGGCGGAGCGGCGCGGCGAGCTGGCAAAGGCGGCGGGGCGCTACGCGGAGGGCGCGCGGGTCGCGGTGCGCGGCGTGCGGCGGGACGGCATGGACCAGATCAAGGCGTTCGAGAAGAAGAGCGAGATCGGCGAGGACGAGATGAAGGACTGGTCCGACCAGGTGCAGAAGCTGACGGACGGCTACATCCGGCGCATCGACGAGTCTCTGTCCGACAAGGACCGGGAAATCCGGCAGGTTTGACGGCATGGCGCTGGGCAATCCGGACTTGAAGCCGCTTGCGCCCGGGCCGGCCGGACCCGCGCCGCCGCAGCACATCGCGGTCATCATGGACGGCAACGGCCGCTGGGCGGCGGCGCGCGGGCTGCCGCGGGCGG
>CAHJXG010000462.1 GCA_903644035.1 Rhodospirillales bacterium | reverse complement strand
GGCGGGGCGTCCAGCAGCATGGCCAGGCGCTCGACCCCGGCGGCCCAGCCGACCGCAGGGACCGCGGGGCCGCCCATCTGCGCCACGAGGCCGTCGTAACGCCCGCCCGCCATCACGGCGCCCTGGGCACCCAGCTTGTCCGTCACGAACTCGAACGCGGTATGGTTGTAATAGTCGAGGCCGCGCACGATCCGCGGGTTCTCCCGGAACGGCAGGCGCAGCCGGTCCAGGTGAACGCGCAGCCCGTCGTAGAAGGTGGCGGCCTCCGGCGTCAGCACGGCGTGGATGGTGGGCGCGTCCTCGACCAGGGCGCGGTCGCCCGGGTCCTTGCTGTCCAGGATGCGCAGCGGGTTGCGCTCCAGACGGTCCCGGCTCTCGGCGGACAGCGCGTCCCGGCGCGCGCCGAAATAGGCCACCAGCGCCCCGCGGTATGCGCCGCGGCTGACGGCGTCGCCCAGCGTGTTCAGCTCCAGCACCGTGTCGCCGGCGACGCCCAGCGCCTGCAGGATCTGCCAGCCCAACGCGATGATCTCCGCATCCGCCAGCGGCTCGGAGGGGCCGATCAGCTCCGCGCCGATCTGGTGGAACTGCCGGTAGCGGCCCTTCTGCGGGCGCTCGTAGCGGAACATCGGCCCGGCGTAGAACACCTTCTGCGGCAAGGACTGCGTCAGCCCGTTGCTGACCAGCGCGCGGCACACCCCGGCGGTGTTCTCCGGCCGCAGCGTGAGGCTGTCGCCGCCCCGGTCGTCGAAGGTGTACATCTCCTTCGTCACCACGTCCGACGTGTCGCCCAGCGTCCGGGCGAACACCCGCGTGTCCTCGAAGATGGGCGTCGCCCACTCCTCCAGGCCATACAGCCCGGCGACGCGCCGGGCGGTGTCGATGACGTAGGCGTGGCGGCGCTGCTCCTCGCCGATCAGGTCCCGCGTGCCGCGGACCGGTTGCAGGTCGGCCATGCTACTCCGCTGCCACCTTCGCAGACGTGGGGGGCGCCGCCGCGAGCTCGGCCGCCCGGCGCTCCACCGTCTCGATGATATGCTCCACCATGTCGCCGCCGCCGATGGTGTGGTCGGTGCGCCCGGCATGATAGACCATGTGCCGCCCGTTGCCGCCGCCGGTCACGCCGATGTCGGTCATCAGCGCCTCGCCGGGGCCGTTCACCACGCAGCCGATGATCGACAGCGTGATCGGCGTCTTGATGTGCGCGAGGCGCTGCTCCAGCGTCGCCACCGTCTCGATCACGTTGAAGCCCTGCCGGGCGCAGGACGGGCAGCTGATGATCTTCACGCCCCGGTGCCGCACGCCGAGCGACTTCAGGATGTCCCAGCCGACATGGACCTCCTCCTCCGGCTCCGCCGACAGCGAGACGCGCAGCGTGTCGCCGATCCCGGCCCAGATCAGGCTGCCCAGGCCGATGGCCGACTTCACCGTGCCCGCGCGCTTGGTCCCGGCCTCGGTGATGCCGATGTGCAGCGGGTGGTCGCAGACCTCGGCCAGCTGCTGATACGCCGCGACGGCCATGAACACGTCGGACGCCTTCACGCTGATCTTGAACTCGTGGAAGTCGTGGTCCTGCAGGATCTTGGCGTGTTCGAGCGCGCTCTCCACCAGCGCCTCCGGGTTCGGCTCCCCGTATTTCTCCAGCAGATGCCGCTCCAGGGAGCCGGCGTTCACGCCGATCCGCATGGAGCAGCCATGGTCGCGCGCCGCCTTGATGACCTCCCGCACCCGGTCGGCGCTGCCGATGTTGCCGGGGTTGATGCGCAGGCACGCGGCGCCGCTCTCCGCCGCCTCGATGGCCCGGCGGTAGTGGAAATGGATGTCGGCGACGATGGGCACCGAGACCTGGCGCACGATCTCCTTCAGCGCCAGCGCGCTCTCCTGGTCCGGGCAGGACACGCGGACGATGTCGACGCCCGCCTCCTCCGCCCGGCGGATCTGCGCCACCGTGCCGGGCACGTCGGTCGTCAGCGTATTGGTCATGGTCTGCACGGTGATCGGCGCGTCGCCGCCGACCGGCACGGGACCGACGTGGATCTGGCGGGACTTCCGGCGCTCGATCTGCTGATACGGGCGATAGCTCATGCTGGCTCCCCGCGCCGGACCTCCGGCGCTCCCTTCTGTATATGCGACTGCGCAGGCGCGCTTCTACTGCGAGGGTGGGCGTGCCGTCGAGCCGGCCCTGGCGATTTCGGCGCGCAGCCCGTCCGGCTCCAGCACGATGTCGCGGCGGACGGCGCCGGGCGGCCCCAGGGAAGGCGTCGCCTCGCCGTCCACCAGCAGCTCCGTGCCGCCGGCGTTGCCGGTGGTGAGCAGCAGCGGCGCACCCCTCGGCACCGCCCAGGACTCGCCCCCGCGCATGACGCGGTTCAGCAGGACATGGCCCTGGCGCTCCCGGACCTGGACCCAGGCGTCGGCCTTGGTCCGCAGCAGAACCCGGCTCTCGTCACTGGCGGCGGCCGGCGGCGGCGGGGATGGCGCGACGGCCAGCGGAGGCACCACAGGCTCGTTCAGCGACGGCGGCGGGCTGGGCACCACCATGGCGGGGACGGGCGGCTCCGCAGGGGCGGCGACGGGC
>CAHJXG010000461.1 GCA_903644035.1 Rhodospirillales bacterium | reverse complement strand
CGGGCGGCGCGGCGCCCGGCGCCAGCAGCGTAACCTCCCACCGCCGGGCCAGCCGCGGCAGGAGGCTCGCCACCCGCAGCGAGTAGCCGTCGCGGATCGGCCAGGGCGGCAGCGTGCAGACGGCGAGCAGGCGCGGCATGAGCCGTTCCTACTCCGCAACGCCCGGTGGGGCCAGCGCCTCCGGGGCCTGCCCGCCCCCGGGCGTTCAGAACGGGTTTTGGACGTGCTGACGATCCGGCGGCGAGTGGATCATCGCGGCGACATGCTCCGCCGTGCCGAGTGCGCCGTCCGCCGGCTCCGCATCCAGCGGATCGTCCCCGGATCGGGTTGGATCGGCGCCGGGCTCCGCGTAGATCTCGGCGATGCGTTCGTCGAACCAGCTTTCCTCGACGTCGAGCCGCTGGATCTGCTACAGGCCCGGACTCGTTTGCACGACCTGCATGGTGTAGGTTCCACCGGCCGGCACGAGCCTGCCGCTCGGAGGCCCGCCGCCTTTGACCTCATGCATCACGAGGACCGACGCACGGACGACGGCGCGGTCCGCTTCGAGCAGGTCGAAGGTCGCGTTGGTGATGAAATGCTGCATCGCCCGCAGTCGTGGCTTGCAGAGGGTCAGCGATGCGATCAGGGCCGCCGAGGACTGCATGGGCGGGCCGACGGCCTCGTGGCGGAGTTCGATGTCGGGGGTGACGATGCGGCGCAGCGCCGCCTCGTCAAACGCGTCGAGCGCCCGGCCGAAGGCTGCCAAGAGGTCATGGATCGCCTCTTTCGTCTCCAGATGCCTGAGACGAAGCTCAAGAGCGTCCCTCACCATATTCGATCCCCTTCCTTGTATTGTACAGCCTAGCACATTCGATTCTCACTAATTATTACAATTCTATAGAAGTGACATCGAACCTTGATAGAGCATAGCAACAAAAGCTTAATCTATTAAATGTATTGTATTATTGATTGTTTTTGATATTATTAGGATTTTTACGTCGATCTCTTCAAGAAAAAGACGTTGCAGAACAGTTGTGGTTGAGTGACCAGGCTGCGCTCCTTGGCCCGTCCCCCGTTCTCCCTCACCGGGCCGTGGTCCATCCTATGGCGCCGGCCTCCCGGTTCGGGCATACAAGCGTCAACGAAAGCGCCGGGGAGCAAATGAGCGAGAACGCAGTCCTGCCGGGCACTGTCCTGGCCCCAGCGGCGGCGCATCCCTGGCGCTGGTCGCCGCCGCGAGACACCTGGGTGATCCGGCTGTTCGACTACAAGCCGTTCCTGGCGGCACTCTGCCTGTTCCCGGCGGCGGCGTTGCTGCTGGTGTTCCTGACCTACCCGCTCGGCCTCGGCATGTGGCTCGCCTTCACCGACACGCGGATCGGGCGGAGCGGGGTCTGGGTGGGGCTCGAGAACTTCGAGAGCCTGTGGCACGACCGCATCTTCTGGCTCAGCGTCACCAACACGCTGATCTACACCGGCGTCGCCACGGTGGGGAAGTTTGGGCTGGGGCTGTGGCTCGCGCTGCTGCTCAACGAGAACATCCCGTTCAAGTCGCTGATCCGCGCCATCGTGCTGGTGCCGTGGATCGTGCCCACGGTGCTGTCGGCCATCGCCTTCTGGTGGATCTACGACCCGCAGTTCTCGATCATCTCCTACATGCTGCGCGGCGCCGGAATGATCGAGGGCAACATCGACTTCCTCGGCAGCCCCTGGCACGCGCGGCTCAGCCTCATCGCCGCCAACATCTGGCGCGGCATCCCGTTCGTCGCCATCAGCCTGCTGGCGGGGCTGCAGACGATCTCGCCGTCGCTGTATGAGGCCGCCATGCTGGACGGCGCGACCGCGTGGCAGCGGTTCGTCCACGTGACGCTGCCGATGCTGATGCCGGTGCTGTCGGTGGTGCTGACCTTCTCCGTGCTGTTCACCTTCACCGACTTCCAGCTGGTCTACGCCATCACCCGGGGCGGACCCGTCAACTCCACGCACCTGATGGCGACGCTCGCCTTCCAGCGCGGCATCCCCGGCGGCCAACTCGGGGAGGGTGCGGCCATCGCGGTCGCCATGATCCCCTTCCTGGTGGCGGCGACGCTCATCAGCTACTTCGGCCTGGCCCGGCGCAAGTGGCAGCAAGGCGAGAGCAATGACTGACAAATCAGAACGCCAAGGCGCCCTGTCCTGGGACAGCATCCCGCGCCGGGTGGTGACGGTCTATGTGCCGCTGGTGCTGTTCATCGTGGTCCTGCTGTTCCCGTTCTACTGGATGGCGGTGACGACGTTCAAGCCGAACAACGAGCTCTACAACTACAAGGACTACAACCCCTTCTGGGTGCACTCGCCCACGCTGCAGAACGTGAAGAAGCTGCTGTTCGACACCGACTACCCGCAATGGCTGATGACCACCATGGGAATCGCTGCCGCGGCCACCGTCATCAGCATCTTCGCGAGCGTCTTGGCCGCCTACGCCATCCAGCGCCTGCGCTTCCGCGGCAGCAACTGGGTGGGGCTGTCGATCTACCTGGCCTACCTGGTGCCGCCTTCCATCCTGTTCATCCCGCTGGCGACGATGGTGTTCAAGCTCGGCCTGTTCGACAGCCCGCTCGCCTTGATCCTGACCTATCCCACCTTCCTGATCCCGTTCTGCACCTGGCTGCTGATCGGCTACTTCAAGTCGATCCCGTACGAGTTGGAGGAGTGCGCCCTGATCGACGGCGCCACGCGCCTTCAGATCCTCCGCCGCATCACCCTGCCGCTCGCCGTGCCCGGCCTGATCAGCGCCGGCATCTTCGCCTTCACGCTGAGCTGGAACGAGTTCATCTACGCGCTGGCCTTCATCCAGTCGTCGGAGAAGAAGACGGTGCCGGTGGCGGTGCTGACGCAGCTGGTGCAGGGGGACGACTACCAATGGGGCGCGCTGATGGCCGGCGCGCTGTTCGGGTCGATCCCGGTGGCGTTGTTGTACTCGTTTTTTGTGGAGTATTATGTGAGTTCGTTGACTGGAGCGGTGAAGGAGTAGAGGAATAGCTCAGACATTGTAGCTGCGCGCTTGGCGAACCTTGTCCATAACGAGCAGGTTAAGCTGTTCGCGACGCTGCTGAACACCGTGGCGGCGGCATCGGACATTTGAGCGTGCTCGCGCTGTCCTTCGCTGTCATCTTCAGCAACGGGAGTGCTACGCTCTCGTTGAGGAATGGGGTCTATGCCCATCCTGGCTGACGCTTTGCGGCTTCCGTATGGAGCGGCCCGGCGGGTGCTCAAAGGTTTGAGGGAATGAACGCGTCCGAGCTTCTGGCCTTCGCTCCGGCCGTCCTTTTCTTGGCAGTGTCCGTGTTTGCGGCCTGGTGGATTTTGCGAACTGCACGCGAAGCCGATGCGCCGAGTGCCAAGCAGGTGACGTCGGACGATGGCAAGCGGCGATGATCCAATCCGTGCCCGCCCCAACCCATCATCCGCAAACCTTCCGCTTGTCGGAGGACACAGCCCTTTCTCTGGGCGTTAGATAGACGCTGGCTGGTGCAAACTGGGACGAGTTCTTCAACGCGCCCGGCGTCAGCATCAAGCGTGGGCAGCCGCCAAGACGAGAGCACGACGCGTCCAGCCTGCAAAGCCGAGTGCCCCGCCTTGAGTTCCCCCCAGCCCGCGCCATCTCCAAAGCCTCCTTGTAAAGGACCCAAACCATGCCAACCGAACTCGCAACCCTGGGCGGCGGCTGCTTCTGGTGCCTGGAACCGGTGTTCCTCTCGCTCCGCGGCGTGCACGGCTCCGTCTCCGGCTATGCCGGCGGCAGCGTGCCGAACCCCACCTACGAGCAGGTCTGCGGCAA
>CAHJXG010000460.1 GCA_903644035.1 Rhodospirillales bacterium | reverse complement strand
ACGCTCACCGGCGTCCTCACGGTCGGCGCATCGGCCGCCCGCGCCGCCGGGCCGCCTCCCAGCGCTGCGGCCGAGGCGGCCAGCTTCAGGCCGTCCCGGCGTGAGATGATCGGCTGTGATGCCATTCGTGTGGTCCTCCCCTGCAGCGGCAATGAGCCAAGCTAGTGGTCCGATGCCGACGCGCGCTTCAGCGCGTTGGCTGAATCGGTCCACCAAACCACTCTAGTGCTCTGGCACATGCCGAATTTCCTGAATGCGCCAGAGCACTAGTCGCGCCAGCCCGGGTCCCGGCGGTCCAGCAGGCGGAGCATGGCGGGCCATTCCAGCACGCCGAACGGCCGGCGGGTTCCGGGCTGGTACTGGTGCACCGCATGGTCCACGGTGCGCGCGTCCGGCATGGTCAGCTCCGCCCGCGCCGCCATGGCGTCCACCTGGGCGCGGCAGGCCATCTCGAGCCAGTACATGCCGTTGAACGCCTCGGCCGCGCTGGGACCGGTGGTCAGCAGGCCGTGGTTGCGCAGCACCATGAACCGGTGGTCCCCAAGGTCGCGCTGCAGCCGGCTGCGCTCGTCGAGATCCACCGCCGGGCCTTCATAGTCGTGATAGGCGACCGGCATGCAGCGCATCGCGGTCTGCGTCAGCGGCAGCAGGCCGCAACGCATGGCCGACACCGCCATGCCGGCCCGGCTGTGCGTGTGGATGACGCAAGCGGCGTCGGGGCGCACGGCGTGGATGGCGCTGTGGATCACGTAGCCCGCCGGGTTGATGCCGATGTCCGGATGCGGGTTGAGCAGCACCGTGCCGTCGAGGTCGATGGTGATCAGGCTGGATGCCGTGATCTCCTCATACAGCCAGCCGAACGGGTTGATCAGCAGCCGCTCGCCCTCGACGGGGATACGCAGGGTCACGTGGTTGTATACCAGGTCGCTCATGCCGTAACGCGCCAGCAAGCGGTACACCGCGGCGCAGTCCAGCCGCGCCTGCCACTCCGCGTCCGACACCCGGGCGCGGACGCCGGCCGTATGCGTGTCCGGCATGGCCCTACTCCGCCGGGACGGTGACGGCGGGACTTTGCTTGCCCATGGCCAGCACGACAAACCCGGCCACCACGGCGAACGCGATCAGCGGCAGCAGCCCCAGGGTGAAGCTGCCGGTCGCGTCCTTGATGGCGCCGATCAGGAACGGCCCGACGAAGCCCGCGAGGTTGCCGATGGAGTTGATCGCCGCGATCCCCGCCGCCGCCGTCGCGGCCGGCAGCATCTCGGTCGCCGTGGCCCAGAACGGCCCCTTCACGGCATAGACGCCCAGCAGGGTGAAGCACAGCGCGAGCACGGTCGGCACCAGGCTCGCCGCGAACGCCACGCACGCCAGGAGACCGGCGGCGCAGACGAACAGCGGGATCGCCGTGTGCCACAGCCGCTCGCGCTTCTGGTCGGACCGCCGGCCCCACCAGATCATCGCGACGCAGCCGAACGCGAACGGCACGGAGTTCAGCAACCCGGTCTCGAGGTCCGTCAGCCCAAACCCCTTGATGATCTGCGGCTGCCACAGCGTCAGGCCGTAGCTGCTGGCGACGCTTCCGGCATAGACCAGCGCCAGCAGCAGCACCTTGCGCTGGCTCAGCACCTGCCACAGCGGCACCGTCTGCGCGGTCGCCGTGCGCCTGCGCTCGATCTCCAGCCGCCGGCTGAGCCAGTCCCGCTCGGCCTCCGGCAGCCAGCGCGCCGTGGCGGGCCGGTCCGGCAGCCAGACCAGGACCGCGATGCCCAGCAGCACCGACGGCACCGCCTCCAGGATGAACAGCCACTGCCAGCCGCGCAGGCCCAGCACGCCGCTCATGCCCAGGATGGCGCCTGAGATCGGCGAGCCCAGCAGGCTGCTGATCGGGATCGCCACCATGAAGATGCCGACGACCTTGGCCCGGTGCTCGCTCGGGAACCAATAGGTCAGATAGAGGATGATGCCCGGGAAGAACCCGGCCTCCATGGCGCCCAGCAGGAAGCGCAGCCCCATGAACGACCAAGGCCCCGTCACCAGCGCCATGGCGGCCGAGACGAAGCCCCAGGTGACCATGATGCGCGCGATCCACTTCCGGGCGCCCACCCGCTCCAGCGCCATGTTGCTGGGCACCTCGAACAGGAAGTAGCCGAGGAAGAAGATGCCGGCGCCCCAGCCATAGACGGTGGCGGAGAAGCCGAGGTCCTGGTTCATCTGCAGGGCCGCGAAGCCGACGTTCACCCGGTCGAGGAACGCCACGAAGTAGCACACGATCAGAAACGGCACGAGGCGCCACGTCACCCGCCGCACGGCCGAGCGCTCCAGCTCCGCCTCATTCATTAGGACCGACATCGCCGTCCCTCCCGGTTTTTGTTAAGCCGAGCCTATCGAACCGTGGACGGAGACGCCAGCCTCAACGCTCGCCGGGGCGGGACCGGAGCGTGGGCGGCCTGCGTCAGCTCCCGGCCAGCCGCGCGTCCATCTCCAGGTACTCGGCCGACCGCGTCGCCGTCGCCAGCTCCGCCGCGCTCGCCATCGCCGCCCGCGGGCCGCCGTTCAGCCCGGCCAGCGCCGCCCTGATGGCGTGCACCGTGGCCGCCAGCACCTCCTGCGGGTGGATTGCGAGCTTGATGCCGAGGCGCGCCAGCCCGGCGTCGTCCGGCATGAAGTGCTTGCCTGCCGGCGCCGTGACCGACACGGACGGCTTGCCGCCGCAGGCCTCGACGGAGGCCCGCATCTGCGCCTCGTCCTCCGGCGAGTCCAGGAACAGGATGTCGGCCCCCTCTGTCACGAACTCCCGCAGCCGGGCCAGCGCCTCCGTGAACCCGCGCGAGCGGCAGGCGTCGGTGCGGGCCAGCAGCAGCACGCCCTCTTCCCGGGCGGCCTGGATGGCGGCGCGGATGCGCAGGCGGGCCTCGTCGCGCTCCACCACCAGCTTCGCGCCATCCTTGCCGAGCGGCCGCGGCCATACCTTGTCCTCGATCAGCACCGCGGCCGCCCCGGCACGCGCGTACTCGCGCACCGTCCGCTGCACGCTGAGCGCGTTGCCGTAGCCGGTGTCGCCGTCGGCGAGCCACAGCACGCCGGGCGCCGTGCCCACCATGCCCTCCACGGCGTCGCGCATCTCGGGGAAGCTCAGCAGGTCCATGTCCGGCATCGCCAGCCGCATCGCATGGATGCTGGACCCGGAGGCGAACGCGATCCTGAACCCGGCCTCCTGCACCAGCCGCGCGCCCATGCCGTCGCCGCAGCCGGGCACGATCTGCATCGGCGGTTGATCCAACAAAGCCTTCATGGCGGCTGCCTGCGGACGCATCCTGTTTCCCCCTGATCTGTGCGCGGCATGATCCGGCATCGCGGCCAGGCCGGCAACCTCGCCTGGGACGGCGCCGGGGAACGGCTCCCTGGCCCCTGCGTTGCGTCGGCCTACTGTTCACGGAGTTCCGAATGGCGGGCTGGGCCAGGACGCTGCGATATGCCGCTGTTTCCGGAACCTGCGCGAGCGTCGCGTCGACGGTGGCCCTGGCGCTCCTCGCACGCGCGGAGGGCAAGGGCGCCCTCCAGCCGGTCAACTCCACGAGCCACTGGCTCAACGGCGAACGGGCCGCCTTCTTCACGAAGGCCGACCTGTCCCACACGGCGGTCGGCTATGCGACCCATCACGCGGCCACCCTGTTCTGGGCGGTGCTGTTCGAGCGTTGGATCGGACGGCGCCGCCCTGCTGCCCTGCCGGTGTTGCAGGACGCGCTGCTGATGACGGCCATTGCCGCAGCCGTCGACTACACGGCGACGCCCAAGCGGTTCACGCCGGGATGGGAGTTCGTGCTGTCCAAGCGGTCGATGGCGGCCGCGTATGGCGCGATGGCGGCCGGGCTTGCGGCCGGCGCGTTGATCGGGCGCCGCTGACCCGGCTATCGGCCGGCTTGCGCCGCGGGGTCATTCCGGCGGCGCCGTCGAGCTTAGGCGAAGATCTCGCTTTCGGTCTCGATCTTCGCCGGGTCAAGCTCCATGCCCAGCCCGGGCAGCGAGGGCGCGTGGATCAGACCGTCGATGGGGTCCACGGGGTCGCGCAGGAAATGCTGGTGGATGGCGTTCCACTTCACCAGGTATTCCTGATACGGGGTGTGGATCGGCGACTGCGTGACCGAGAAGTGGATGGTTGCGCCACTCGAATGGCCGTGCGGGATCGTCACCAAGTCGTGCGCCGTGGCATAGGCGGCGATCTTCAACGCCTCCGACAGGCCGCCGCACCAGTAGATGTCGGGCTGCAGCACGTCGAGCGCGTCCGCGTCGATGAAGCGCTTGAAGCCCCACCGGGTGTACTCGTGCTCCGCGCCCGCGAGCGGGATGCTGATGCGCTCCTTGATGCGGCGGTAGCTGTCGATGCGGTCCGGCATCACGCACTCCTCCAGCCAGCGCGGCCGATACTCGGCAATCCGCTCGGCCAAGTCCACGACATAGCCGACATCCATCGCCTGCCAGCAGTCGAACATCAGGTCGTAGTCCTCGCCGACCGCCTCGCGCAGCGTCCGCACCAGCGCGACGTTCTGGTGCAGCCCGTCCTTGCCGCTCATCGGGCCGTGGCGGAAGAACCACTTCTGCGCGGCGTAGCCGAGCGCCTTGTACTCCAGCGCCCGCTCCCGCACCCGTCCGAGGTCGAGCACCGCGAAGCCCAGCATGGAGGCGTAGGCCGGCACGGCGTCGCGCGTCGGGCCACCGAGCAGCCGGTGCACCGGCTGTCCTAGCCAGCGCCCCCGCAGGTCCCACAGCGCGCAATCGACGGCGCTGATCGCCAGCATCGCGTCGCCCTGGCGCCCATGCACCATCGCGCGGTGCATTTGGTCCCACAGCTTCTCCCCCGCGATGGGGTCCTGCCCGAGTAGCAGCCGGCGCAGGCTGTGGGCGACAATGTAGGCCACCGCCTCCGGGATCGGCCCGGCGCGGCCGGAGACGCCCTCGTCGGTGTCGATCTCAACGAACACGGTGGCGATGCGGAACCCGTCCGCCGTCTGCACGCCGCCCTCGAAATCGTTCCTGTGCCGGTACTCGTCGTAGATGTCGAGCGGCCGGACCAGCCGCTCCTCCCAGATGTCCCCCTGGGTGGGCAGGGTGCCGGTCAGGCGGCGCAGGCGGACGGCGGTGATGCGCATGTCAGCGGGCCTCGTTGAGGATGGCGCCGCCAGGGCGTGCGGCCTTGGGGCTGCCCCACAGCGAGAAGATGATGGTGATGACCACGATCGACATGCACGCCATGGCGGCAAGCCAGAACAGCCCGCCGTTGAAGCTGCCCGTCGCGTCACGGATCATGCCGATGACCCAGGGGTTGACCACGCTGGACAGGTTGCCGAGCGCGTTGACCATGGCGATGCCGCCTGCCGCGGCGGCGCCGGACAGCAGCGTGGTCGGCAGCCCCCAGAACACCGGCATGGCGGCGAACACCCCGAACGCGGTGAAGCACAGCGCCGCCATCTTGAGCAGCGGGTCGCCGATGGTGGCCGCCGCGAGCAGGCCCGCCACCGAGATCGTCAGCGCCACGTAGTTGGCCAGGCCGCGCCGCCCCGGCCGGTCGGCGAAGCGCCCCAGCACCACCATGCCGACGGCGCCGAACCCGTACGGGATGGCGGCCAGGAAGCTTGCCTGCAGGTTGCTCACCCCGAACTCCCGCAGGATCAGCGGCAGGAACGTGCTGATGGCGCCGTTGAGGTTGGTCAGGCCGTAATAGCCCAGGCACAGCAGCAGGATACGCGGGCTGAGCAGCGTCCGCAGCAGGCCGGCGTGGCTGCCAGTCTCCCGCTCCTGCCGCTCCTCGGCCAGGCGCGCGACCAGGCGCTCCCGCTCCTCCGTGGTGAGGAACCGCGCCTGCTCCGGCGTGGCCGGCAGGATGAAGGGGATCGCCACGGCCAGGACGAGCGCCGGCACCGCCTCCACCAGGTAGACCCACTGCCAGCCATGCAGCCCCATCACGCCCTCCATTTCCAGCAGCAACCCCGACAAGGGCGTGCCGAGCACGAGTGCGATGGGAATGCCGGTGAAGAACGCGGCGATGACCCGGCCGCGATAGGCGGCGGGGAACCACAAGGTGATGTAGAAGATGACGCCCGGCACGAACCCGGCCTCTGCCGCACCCAGCAAGGCGCGCGCGACATACAGGCTCTGCGCGTCCCATACGAGGGCATGGGCGCCGGAAATCAGCCCCCAGGTGAACATGATGCGCGCGATCCACAGCCGCGCGCCGAACCGGGCGAGGGCGAGGTTGGACGGCAGCTCCAGCAGCACGTACGGCACGAAGAACACCCCGGCGGCGACGCCGAACGCGGTCATGCTGAGGCCGAGATCGCGGTTCATGGTCAGCGCGGCGACGCCCATGTTCGAGCGGTCCAGCACCGCTACGAAGTAGCTGAACGTCAGCAGCGGCACCAGCCGCCAGGCGAGCTTGCGTACGATGGCATCATCCGGGTCGGTCACGGGCGCTCTCCTCTTTGCTGCATGGTGCGCCCAGGCTTGGGTCGCCGCACAGCGTTGCTGATGCCGGCGCGTCATTGGCCGGAAACGTTTCCGGACTTTCAGAGCCATGCTCTTTCCTGTCAATAGGCGCGGAACAGCGATTGAGGCGGCAAGTGGGGCGGCAGGGCACCGGCATACGCGACGTGGCACGCCACCTCAGGCTCTCTGTCAGCACGGTGTCACGCGCCATGAACGGCCGCGCCGAGGTGAGCGCCGCGACGCGCACCCTGGTGCAGGAGGCGTCCCTGGCGCTCGGCTACGCCCCCGATCAGTCCGGCCGCAGCCTGCGTCAGGGCACGACCGACGCGGTGGCGCTGACGATCCGCACCGACATCGGCCGCACGATGATGGGCGAGACGTTCTTCCTCGGCCTGTGCGAGGGGCTGCAGCCGGCGCTGGCGGAGCACGGCCTCGACCTAGTCATCCTGCCCTGCGGCTCGGCGGCGGAGCAGGAGCAGTACCTGCGCCGGGCTGTGGCGCGGCGCCTGGCGGACGGGTTCATCATTTCCGACACCCAGCGCATCGACGGCCGCATCGACCTCCTGATTGACCGCGGCGTGCCCTTCGTGGCGCTCGGGCGCAGCCTGTCGGGCGGCAGCCACGCCTGGCTCGACCTCGACGTGGCGGACGTGGCGGACCAGGCGGTCGCGCGCCTGGCGTCGCTCGGCCACCGCCGGATCGCGCTCGGGACGATGCGGCGGGAGGTGAATCAGGCGCACATCTTCGAGCACGCCTACCGTGCCGCCATGCGCAGCCATGGGCTGGGCTGCGACCCGGCGCTGGTGGTGCGCGTGCCCGACGCGCCGGAGGGCGGGTGCGACCTCGCCGATGCCCTGCTGGCCATGGCGGACCGGCCCACCGCGGTCGTCCTGTTGCAGGAGACGATGGCCATCGGGCTGTACCGGCGGCTCCGGGAGGCGGGGCTGCGGCCCGGCCACGACCTCGCCGCCATCGGCTTCCGCGAGAACCGCGTCACCGAGCATCTCACCCCGGCGCTGACCTGCTTCCGCGTATCGCTGCGCGACTACGGCGCCCGGCTCGGCGCGATGATCGTGGACCGGATCAACGCCGGCTCAGCTCCGCCCTCGCCAGGGATTCAGGAGCTGTGGGCGATGACGCTCAGCCCCGGCAGCAGCGACCTGCCCCCGGCGGCATGAGGGCGGCCCTGGCCCTCACCCCTTCCGGGCGTTCCAGAAGATCGGGAACGGGCTGTCGAGCACGCCGGTGACGGTGTTCCGCATCGCCGCGGGCTGGAAGAACTGTCCGAGCGGCACGTAGGGCACCTCCGCCCACACCGCCGCCTGGATCGCGTCCGTCGCCCGGCGGCGCGCGGCGTCGTCCGGCGCCTCGAACCAGTCGGTGCGGAGCTGCTCGATGCGCGGGCTGGTGGGCCAGCCGAACCAGGCGCTCCCGCCGTTGCCGAGGATCGGGTAGTGGCCGCCGGGGTCGGCCGTGTTCAGCCCCTCCCAGCCGGTGCAGAAGATGCTCCAGCCGCCCTTGTCCACCGGCTCCTTGCTGGCCCGGCGCTGCACGACGGTACCCCAGTCGCTCGCCTGGTAATCGACGTTCAGCCCGAGCTTCAGCAGCAGGTCGCGCGTGACCTGGCAGAACGCCTCCAGCCAGGGATAGTCGGTGGGTGCGATGATGACGATCCGCTCCCCCTTGTAGCCCGCCTCCGCCACCAGGCGTTTGGCCGCATCCAGGCTGCGCGGGCCGGTGACGGCGTCGAGGCCCAGGTCGGTCGCGGCCGGCGATCCCGGGGTGAACACGCCCACCCCGGTCCGGTACGCGCTCGTCTCGTCGCCATAGGCGGCCTGCATGAACGCGGTCTGGTCCGCCAGCCGCAGCACGGCCTGCCGCATCAGCGGGTTGTTGAACGGCGGGTGCAGGTGGTTGAAGCGGATGATGTAGATGCTGCCGACGCTGGTCATCGGCACGACCTTGACCCCGCGCATCCGGCGGAGCTGCGGCAGCAGGTCGGCGATCGGCGTCTGCCACCAATCCGCCTCGCCCGTCTGCATCGCGGCGGCGGCGGTGGCGGAGTCTGGAATGATGTTCCATTCGACCCGGTCGAAGTGCGCGGCCTTGCCGCCGGCGGTGAAGTCCGGCGCTTCCTGCCGCGGCGCGTAGCCGTCGAAGCGCGCATAGACCGCGCGCGACCCCGGCGTCCACTCGTCGCGCACGAAGCGGAACGGGCCTGATCCCGTGAAGTCGGTGATCTGGGTGAAGGCGTCGGTCTGTGCCAC
Source organism: Rhodospirillales bacterium (assembly GCA_903644035.1). GTDB lineage: Bacteria > Pseudomonadota > Alphaproteobacteria > Acetobacterales > Acetobacteraceae > CAHJXG01. Next base: position 9,482 of record CAHJXG010000460.1, on the reverse strand, counting down.
CCGCTCCGGCATGATGAAGCACACGTTGGCCGCGGGCTTCGCGAGGGCTGCGGCGAGCAGCGGGAACGGCCGGGTGAGCTTGACCGTGAAGCTCCGGTCATCGGCCGCCGACAGGCCCTCAAGCTGCGCGGCCAGGCGCTGGCCGAAGCCGTCGCGCTTGCTCCACCGGCTGATGGAGGCGATGCAGTCGGCGCCGCGGACCGGCGTGCCGTCATGGAACCGCAGCCCCTCGCGGAGCCGGAAGGTCCAGGTGAGCTTGTCGTCCGACAGCGCGTAGCCCTCGCACATCTGCGGCTTGGGGGCGAGCTTCGCGTCCATGCCGAACAGCGTGTCGTAGATCAGGAAGCCGTGGTTGCGGGCGACCGTGGTGGTGGTCCAGATCGGGTCGGGATTGGCGAGGTTGCCCTCGGGGATGAACCGCAGCGTGCGCGCGGCGGCCCCTTGGGCGATGGACGGCCGCGGCAGGGCGCCGGCCAGGGCCGCGGCGGCCAGAAGCTCTCGTCGTCTCATCAGGAATGCCTCCGCTTGAACGGGACTGGACAAGCAAGCGAAGTGCCAAGCCGGTGGAGGCCGCCCGAAATGCGCCTGCGGCCCTACAGGTTCAGCGGGGCGTTATCGACGACCTCCTTCATCACGAAGAACGTCCGCGTCTGCCGGACGCCTGGGAGCGCGATCAGCCTCTCGCCGTGCAGCCGGTTGAAGTCGGCCAGATCCCGCACCCGGATCTTCAGGAAGTAGTCGAAGTCGCCGGCGACCAGATGGCAGTCCAGGATCATCGGCATGGACCGCGCGGCTGCCTCGAAGGCGGCGAAGCTCTCCGGGGTCGAGCGGTCCAGGACGACGCCCACGATCACCAGGCAGCCCCGGCCCACCCTGTCGGGGGCGACCTGCGCACGGACGGCGTTGATGGTGCCGTCCTCGAACAACCGCTGGATGCGGCGGTGACAGGTGGCGGCGCTCGTGTTCACGCGCTTGGCGATGTCCGCATTGCTCATGCGGCCCTCCGCCTGCAGCAGCCGGATGATCCTGCTGTCGATCTGGTCGAGCGGCTGTTGCTCGGAAGATGCTTTTATGACGCGGCTCCAGACTGAAAGGCTTTTGGATTTCAGCCCGGAGATCTAGGCGTCATAGGCCGCAGCCACCCTGAAATCTGAGAGCACATTCCTGGCTTGAGTTGGTAGCATGAAGGCCTCACATATTTAAGGGAACGGCCCCGGTGCTCTCGAAATTCGAACGCTACAAGCTGACGTTTGGCCCCACGCCCATCGAGAGGCTGGCCCGCTTGACGGAGCACCTGGGCGGCGGCATCGAACTCTATGCCAAGCGCGAGGACTGCAACTCGGGCCTGGCCTATGGCGGCAACAAGCTCCGGAAGCTCGAGTACATCGTGCCCGACGCCATCGCGAGCAACGCCGACACCCTGGTCTCCATCGGCGGCGTCCAGTCCAACCACACGCGCATGGTGGCGGCCGTCGCGGCCAAGATCGGCATGAAGTGCCGCCTGATCCAGGAAAGCTGGGTGCCGCACGAGGATGCGGTCTACGACCGTGTCGGCAACATCCTGCTGTCCCGCATCATGGGCGCCGAGACGCAGCTGGTGGACGACGGCTTCGACATCGGCATCCGCGAGAGCTGGACGCGCGCCATCGAGGACGTGAAGGCCAAGGGCGGCAGGCCCTACGCCATCCCGGCCGGCGCCTCCGTGCACAAGCTTGGCGGCCTGGGCTATGTCGGGTTCGCCGAGGAGGTGCGGGCGCAGGAGGCCGAGATGGGCCTGCGGTTCGACTTCATCGTCGTGTGCACCGTCACCGGCTCGACCCATGCCGGCATGGTGGTGGGGTTCGCCGCCGACGGGCGGGCGCGCAACGTCATCGGCATCGACGCCTCCGGCACGCCGGCCCAGACCAAGGCCCAGGTGCTCGACATCGCGCAGAAGACCGCGGACCTTATCGGCGGGCAGGACGTCACGGAGGACGACATCGTCCTGCTCGAAGACTACGCCTACCCCGTCTACGGCGTGCCGTCGAAGGAGACGGTCGAGGCCATCCGCCTGTCCGCCCGGCTGGAGGGGATGATCACCGACCCGGTTTACGAGGGCAAGTCCATGCAGGGGATGATCGACCTCGTGCAGAAGGGCTACTTCCCGAAGGGATCAAAGGTGCTCTACGCGCATCTCGGCGGCGCCCCGGCGCTGAACGGCTACAGCTACACGTTCCGCAACGGCTGACGCGCCGGGTCAGTTGATGAGGAACCCGCCATCGACCGGCATGCACACGCCGTTCACCATGGTGGCGGCGTCCGACAGCAGGTAGGCGATCACGCTCGCCACCTCGTCCGGCTGGACGAAGCGGCCGAGCGGGATGCGGAACAGCATGGGGCCGGATTTGGCCGGGTCGCTCCAGGCCTTCTCGGCCATGGGCGTCAGGGTGACGACGGGGTTGACCGCGTTGACCCGGATGCCCTGGCGGCCCAGCTCGTTGGCCATCACCCGCGTCATCCCGTCGAGCGCGCCCTTGGAGGCGCAGTAGGCGGCGTGGTCGGCGAAGCCGATGAAGGACGACATGCTGGACACGTTGACGATGGCGCCGGGCAGGCCGCGCGCCAGCCGGTCGCGGGCGTAGACCTGGCTCAGGATCATGGGCGCCCGGCAGTTCACCGCCATCAGCGTGTCGAAGGTCTCGACCGGGAGATCGACGAAGGCGTCAAGCTCGGTCGTGCCGGCGCAGTTGACCAGGAAATCGACGGGCACCGCCTCCTGCGCGGCGGCGCGGGTGTCGTCGGCGTCGGCCAGATCGACGGCCCGGATGCGGCAGCCGATCTTGGCCTTCAGGCTCTCAAGGTCCGCCGCCGAGCGGCTGAGCGCCACGACCTCCGCGCCCCGGTCCGCCAGGTACATCGCCGTGGCGTATCCGATGCCCTTGCCGGCCCCCGTCACCAGCACGGCCTTGCCGCTGAAATCCATGGTCCTCTCCCGTGTTCGCGGTGCTAGAAGGCGCGGCCGTCCTTGTCGAAGACGTAGGCCCGGGCGGCGTCGAACCCGGCCGTGAACGTCTCGCCCTTGCCGAGCAGCCGCCGGCCCGCGGCCTGCAGCACCATCGGCTCCGCGGCGCGCGTCTGCGCATAGATCAGCGTGCTTCCGCCCAGGCTCTCCGACAGGTCGGCCGTCAGCTCGATCTGGTTGGGACCCTCGCCCAGCATCAGGTGCTCCGGCCGCAGGCCCAGCAGGACCGTGTCGCCGACCCCCGGGCCAGACTGGCCGCCGCCGCCCTGCCGGCTGGCGACGTGCAAGGGCGCGACCAGGGAGGGATGGGTCACGGTGAGCGCCGCCCCCTCCCGCGCCGCGACCGCCGCGGTGATGAGGTTCATCTTCGGCGAGCCGATGAAGCCGGCGACAAAGGTGTTGCCGGGCGCGTCGTAGAGTTCGTCGGGCGACCCGACCTGCTCGACCCGGCCGCCGCGCAACACCACGATGCGGTCCGCGAGCGTCATGGCCTCGACCTGGTCATGCGTCACGTAGACCATGGTCACGCCCAGCTCGCGGTGCAGGCGCGCGATCTCCACCCGCATCTGGGCGCGCAGCTCGGCGTCGAGGTTGGACAGCGGCTCGTCGAACAGGAACAGCTTGGGGTGGCGGACGATGGCCCGGCCGATGGCGACGCGCTGCCGCTGGCCGCCCGAAAGCTGGCGGGGCTTGCGGTCGAGCAGCGGCTCCATCTGCAGGATGCGGGCGGCCTCGGCGACCTGGCGCTCGATCTCCGCCTTGGGCACCTTCGACATCTTGAGGCCGAACGCGATGTTGTCGCGCACCGTCATGTGCGGAAACAGCGCGTAGCTCTGGAACACCATCGAGACCTTGCGCTTGGCCGGCTCCAGCTCGGTGACGCGCGCGCCGTCGATGAACACCTCCCCGGCCGTCACCTCCTCCAGCCCCGCGATCATGCGCAGCAGGGTGGACTTGCCGCAGCCGGACGGGCCGACGAACACGACGAACTCCCCCTCGCGCGCCGAGATGCTGACGCCGTTGATGACGCTGGCCGCCCCGTAGCGCTTCTCGATCCCCTCCAGCCGCAGGAAACTCATGCGCGCGCGCCCTCCTTGGCCGTCATTTGGTTGCGCCCATGGTGAGGCCGCGCACCATGTGGCGCGACACCAGCAGCGCGAAGATCGTCACCGGCAGCACGATCACGGTGCCGGTCGCCATGATCTTCCCCCAGGGCAGCTCGTAGCCCGACATGAAGCTGGTCGCCACCACCGGCGCGGTCTGCACGGCGCGGCGGGTGAGCACGAGCGCGTACAGCAGCTCGTTCCAGGAGAAAATGAAGCCGAAGATCGCCGAGACCGCGATGCCGGGCACGCCGAGCGGCAAGTAGATGCGCCAGAAGATGTCGAACTGGCTGGCGCCCTCAAGCCGCGCCGCCTCCTCCAGATCCCGGGGGATCGAGCGGAACTGGTCGGTGCAGATCCAGACGACGATGGGCAGGATGAAGGTGATGTAGACCAGGATCAGGATGAGGTGGGTGTCGAGCAGGCCGATGTTCTGCGCCACGAGGTAGATCGGCAGCGCCAGCACGATGGGGCTGATGAAGCGGTTCGAGATGAACCAGAACCAAAGGTCCGACTTGCCGCGGAAGTCGTAGCGCGCGAGCGCAAAGGCCGCGGGCGTGCCGAGCACCACCGCCAGCAGGGTGCTGAACACCGCGACGATCAGCGAGTTGACGATGGCGCCCACCACCTTCTGGTCGGCGAACACCTCGGCGTAGTTGGCGAGCGTCGGCGTGAACAGCCAGACCGGCGGCGAGGCGAGCAGGTCGGTCTGCGTCTTGAACGAGGACGACACCATCCAGTAGAACGGGAAGATCGTCACCGCGAAGACGAGCAGCAGCCCAGCGCCGTGCAGCAGTCGCCCGAAGCGCGGCATCACTCGATCTCCCGGTAGAAGAAGCGGATATACACGCGGGCCAGGATGATGGTGATGACCAGCAGCAGCAGCGCCTGCGCCGACGCCGTGCCGAGGTCGAACACCCGGAAGCCCACGCGCTGGATGTAGACCGAGATCAGCTCGGTGGCCGCCCCCGGGCCGCCCCGGGTCATGGTGAACACCACGTCGAACAGCTTCAGCACGTCGGCCGAGCGCAGGATCAGCATGGCGGTGAAGCCCGGCAGCAGATAGGGCAGCTGCACGTTGCGCAGCAGCGCGGCCTTGCTGCCGGTTTCCAGCCGGGCGGCCTCCTCGATCTCGACGGGGACCATGGACAGGCCCGACAGGAAGATCAGCGCGCAGAACGGCGTCCACTGCCACACGTCCATGATGCAGATGGCCGCGAACGCCCCGGCGCTGTTGCCCAGCCAGTCGAACGCCGGCACGCCGAACAGCCCGATGAAGCCGTTGGCGATGCCGAAGTCCCGGTTGAAGATCAGCCGGCCGAGCAGGCCCACGACCGCGTAGGTGGTGGCGAGCGGGATGACGAGCGACACCCGCGCCAGGGCGCGCAGCGCCCCAAGGCCCGGCTGGTGCAGCAGCAGCGCGATGCCGAGGCCCAGCCCGATCTCGGCCGGCATCACGCACAGGAAGAACTTGGCGGTCCGGCCCAGCGTCTCCCAGAAGGTCGGGTCGCTGAGCACCTGCTGGTAGTTGGCGAGGCCTATGAACGGGAAGCCGTCGCGCGACCGGGTGAGGTTATACTGGCGGAGCGACGTCACCAGGGCGAACAGCGTGGGGTAGATGCCGATCACCAGCAGCGCCAGGACCGCCGGGGCCAGGAACCACAGCGGCGTGAAGCGCCCGTAGCCGGAATAGGAGCGTCGCGGTGGTGCGGCGGACATGCAGGCAGTCACCCAGCCCTGAGGAGGCGGCGCGTGCGCCGGGATGCGGGGACCGCCTGTCGGCCGGTCCCCGCGCAGTCGGACAGGGCCGAAGCCGTTATTGGATCAGCTTCTTCTTACCGTCGTAGTAGCCTTCCTTCTGCAGGATGGCTTCCATCCGGGTGCCGATCTCCTTCGCGCCCTGCTCGACGGTCAGCTCGCCCAGCATCATCTTCGAGCCGAACTCGCCGACGACCTCCGACACCGCGGGCCAGGCCGGGAAGCGCGGCCGGAACTCCGGCACGCCCTTCTGCCAGGAGGCGACCATGGGGTCCACGAACTGGTAGGCGGACTTGATGGCCGGGTCGTCATAGACCGCCATGCGGCCCGACACGCCGCCTGCCTGCACATAGGGCTTGGCGATGGCCTCCGACGTCGCCCACTGGATGAAGATCCAGGCCGCCTTCTGCTCCTTCTCCGGCGCCTGCGAGGCGACGGCGAGCGAGAAGCCGCCCAGCGCCGGCAGGCGGCCCGCCGCCCCGGCCGGCTCCGGCGCGACGCCCAGGCAGTCGCCGAGCTTGGAGGTCTTGGGATCGGTGACGGTCGAGTAGAACGCCGACCATTCGGTGATCATGGCGACTTGGTTCTGCGCGAAGGCATTGACCGCCTCCGCATGGTCCCAGCTGACGACGCCCGGGGGCATGTACTTCATCAGGTCCTGGCGGAACTGCAGCCCGGCCTGGCTGTCCTTGGATCCGAGGTTCGAGCGGAACGACTTGTCCAGCAGCGAGCCGCCGGCGGGCCAGAGCATCCGCATGAAGCTGTCGGCCGACTGCGTCTCGCCGCGGAGCGACTGCAGCGCGTAGCCGTACTGCTTCTTGGCAGGAACGGTCAGCTTCGGCGCATAGGTGTTGGCCAGCTCGTCCCAGGTGGCGGGCGGCTTGTCGAAGCCGGCGTCCTTCAGCATGCACTTGTTGTAGAACAGCAGGCCCGAGTAGTTGTCGAACGGCAGGCCGTAGGTCGTCCCGCCCCAGGAGCCGAAGGCGTCGAGCAGCAGCGGGAAGAAGCCCTTGAGGTTCAGGTTGGGATCGGTGATCGCGGCGTCGCCCGAGAGCTTGCTGACCGGCACGATCCAGCCGTTCTCCGCGAACTCACCGATCCAGACCAGGTCCACGAGCGCGATCGAGAGGTCGCCCTTCGAGTTGAAGTTGAGCACCTCCTTCTCGCGGGTGTTCTCGTAGGGGACGATCTCGTAGTTGACCTTGATGCCCGTCTGCTTCTCGAACTCCGGCAGCAGCTTGATGATGGCGCGGTAGCCCGGCCGATCCAGGAAGATCACGTTGAGCTGGGTGCCCTTGTAGGGCGCGGCGGCCTTGGCGATGTCCCAGCCCTGCGCCTGGGCGGGCGGCGTCGCCAGCAGCGCCCCGGCGAACAGGACGGCGGCACTCACGGTTCGTAGCAGCGGTCGCATGGTCTTCCCCTTCCTGCCGGTTTCAACTGCACCGGTTTCTTGCCCATCCACCCTGGTGAGAGGTCCCGGCGCGAAGGGTCCGGGAAGGGGCGTCCTCGGGACACCTTCCCCTCGCGGCATCGCAGCACGCCGTCAGGTCCCACCAGGCTACCTCATGGTGACTGGCTGTCTAGCCGGTCGTGTCTCAATTTGGAATAGGTCGCATGGCCCTGAGCGCCGTCCCGACCGCCACCTTGCACCGGTGCGCCAGCCGCATCGCGCAGGCGGCGGCTGAGCGAGACGGCCGGCGCGTCGATGCGGCGCTCAAAGAGGTCGCTCAGGAGCAACGTCAGCGCGCCGCCGATGGCCAGGGCCGTGATCGCCGCCAGAACCTGGCCGGCATAGGGCAGCGCCGCCAGGAAGACGGCGGAGCCCAGTGTCATCATCACCGGCCAATGCAGCAGGTAGATCGGGAACGACAGCCGCCCGAGCTGCTGGATTGCCGGCAGCTGCAGAACCTCCTGTATCGGGGAGGCCAGCAGGATCCCGAAGAAGATCAGCACCGCCGCGAACTCGTCGTTCCAATTGAAGTATTCCTGGACGGGAATGAGCTTCCCGAGCATCAGCAGCTGTCCCAGGCCGCGAACGAAGGGCAGCCCGTTATGCGTGCAGACGATCACGCCCGCGAGCAACAGGCCCAGCCCCGCGCCGACCACCCAGCGGCGGCGCATGATCGCATCGAGGCGCGAGTCCGCGAGGGCGAGGGCGGTGACGTGGCCCACGATGAACAGGCCGAGCGGGTGAGCGCCGGTCAGCGCGCTGGCCGCAACGACGGCGGCGCCATGCAGCCACCGTGACCTTGCATGCGCGTAGACCAGCGCGAGCACCAGCAGCGATCCCCACAACTCGATATGCAGCGTCCAGAACGGCTGGTCCATCGACGCGGTCTGCGGCGGCAGGAAGGGCCGGAGCGCCTCGAAGATGGACGTTCCGGAGTAGCCGAGAATGGTCGTCAGGCCGGTCGCATCCATGATGACGTAAACGGGACGATAGGCCCCCGTGTAGAACCTCGCCGTCCAGTTCGAGTGCGCGAGGGTGGCCGCTTCCCTGAAGGTCTCGGGGAGCACGAACATGAACGCCGCGCCGATGAGCGCCGCGGCACCGAGCGGCAGGCCGAGCCGCACAACCCGGCCCGTGATGCCGGCTCCGACAGCACGGGGCCTGCGCTCGAAGCTGTAGGTGAGAACCACGCCCGACATCAAGAAGAACAGGTAGACAGCGGACAGCCCGTTCGTCAGGAACCGCAGGGTGCCGGAGCCGACCGCGACGGGCAGGAATATGTTGCCGTAATGGAACAAGACCACCTGAAGGGCAGCAAGCCCTCGCAAGCCATCAAGATATTTCATCCGAGGCAAGCAGGCCCTCCCTTAACGGTAGTGTATCAAAAGGAGGCGAGATGTCCGGTGTCAACCTCGCCGGCCTTGACGAAGGCGGTGCCACCGCGGCCCACGGGGACGAGAGCCGCGGGCGCCCCGTCCAACGTCCTTTCGCCTGGCGCAGGGTGACCGGGGCCTGACGCAGGCAAGGCGCGGAACCGCAGGGTGGCGTGATCCCCGCAGATGCGGGACAGCCAAAACGGAAGCCGTCGGCCAACGTACCTTAACGCGGCCTCGACATTAACTAGCATAACAGAGGCTTAAGCCTGTTTGGAACCATGCTATCACGGCTTCGTGCATACTGCCTCGGTTTGGAGCCGGGGCCTGCCAGCGGGGTTTGTCTTGCATCCAGAACACCAGCGTCAGCCAGGGCCAAGCCGCATCCTGCTCGTGGAGGATGATCCGCTGCAGCGGGAAATACTCACCTCGGTCTTTGCGTCGCAGTGTCTTGAGGTCGAGACGGCAGCCAACGGCTTGGATGCCCTGTGGAAGGTTCGGGAGCGCAAGTACGACCTGGTGCTGTGCGACTACAAGCTGCCGGAGCTCAACGGCTTTGCCATGGCACGGCTGATCCGCGACCTGATGGGCGCGGATGCGCGCCCCGTGCTCATCGCGCTGACGGGATCGCCGGCCTCCTTGGCGAGCAAGGGGGCGACGGCCGAGGGCGCGTTCGACGAGGTCATCCCGAAGCCCGTCGATCTCGGCCACCTGATGTCCGCCGTCCAGCGCCATCTCGATGCGCGCCTTGATGCCGCGATGCGGCGGGACGCGGAGTTCGGCCGGGTCACGAGCCC
>CAHJXG010000459.1 GCA_903644035.1 Rhodospirillales bacterium | reverse complement strand
CGCAGCTCCCGCCGGGCGAACCGCAGCGCGATCACGCGGGCACGCCCACGCGGCCATCGGCGATGCGGATGCGCCGGTCGCAGCGGTCGGCGAGCGCCGGGTCATGGGTGATGAGCAGCAGGGTGGTGCCGGCGTCGGCCCGCATCCCGAACAGCAGGTCCATCACCGTCCGCCCGGTCGCCACGTCGAGGTTGCCGGTCGGCTCGTCCGCCAGCAGCAGGCGCGGGCCGGGCGCGAAGGCGCGGGCCAGAGCGACCCGCTGCTGCTCGCCCCCCGAAAGCTGGCCCGGCAGATGCGTGAGGCGATGCGACAGCCCGACCGAGGCGAGGCTCTGCGCCGCCCGCGCCTCCGCGTCCCGCACCCCGGCCAGTTCGAGCGGCACCGAGACGTTCTCCAGCGCCGTCATCGTCGGGATCAGGTGGAACGACTGGAACACGATGCCGATGTGGTCGCGGCGGAACCGGGCCAGCGCGTCCTCGTCGAGTCGGGTCAGCTCCTGGCCCGCCACCTGCACCTGGCCGCCCGTCGCCCGCTCCAGCCCGGCCAGCACCATCAGCAGGCTGGTCTTGCCCGATCCCGACGGGCCCACGAGGCCCACGGCCTCCCCCGCCTCGATGTCGAGATCGACCGCATGGCCGTCCCCGCCCAGAATATTGACCGGCCCGGCCGCGGAGGGCACGGTCAGCCGCAGGTCCCGCACCCGCACCAGGGGCGCAGAGGCAGGGTGAGCCATCGATATGTCCATGATAGGCCCATATGGCGCGCGCCGTTGGCGGGCCAACATCGCCGCGCTCGCGATGCTGGCTTTTTTGGCGGCCAGCCCGGCGCAGGCGCGCACGACCCGCATCCTCGTGCTGGGCGACAGCCTGACGGCGGGCTACGGCCTGGCGCAGGCGGAGGGGTTCCAGGCGGTGATGCAGGCGGCTCTGCGCGCCCGCGGGCTGGACGTGGCCCTGGTCGATGCCGCCGTGTCCGGCGACACCTCGGCCGGCGGCCGGGCGCGGCTCGATTGGGCCTTGGCGGACGGCGCGGAGGCGGTCTTCGTCGAGCTGGGCGCCAATGACGGCCTGCGCGGCCTCGACCCGGCGGGGACCGAGGCCAACCTGGTCGCGATCCTGGATGCGCTGGCGGCGCGCGGGGTGCCGGTGCTGCTCTCCGGGATGCTGGCGCCGCCCAACCTCGGCGCGGACTACGGCGCTGCGTTCCGGGCGGTGTTCGAGCGGATCGGCAAGCGGCCCGGCCTGCTCTATGACCCGTTCTTCCTGGAGGGCGTCGCGGGCGACGCCGCGCTGAACCAGGGCGACCGCATCCATCCCAACCCTGAGGGCGTGCGGCGGGAGGTGGCACGGCTGCTGCCGCTGATGGAACGGCTGGTCGCCGCGGCCAACCGGGGGGCGTGATGCGGCTGTTCGTGGCGCTCGACCTGCCGCACTCGCTGCGGGAGCGGCTGTCCTGGATGGCGGGCGGCCTGCCCGGCGCGCGCTGGGTGGCGCCGGAGAACTATCATGTCACCCTGCGCTTCATCGGCGAGCTTCCGGGCTACCGGGCGGAGGAGGTGGATCAGGCGCTGGCGGCGCTGCGCGCGCCGGGCTTCACGCTGCAGCTGGCCGGCGCCGGCACCTTCGAGAAGGGCGGCCGGGTGAACAGCCTGTGGATCGGGGTGGAGCGCAACCCGCAGCTCGACCATCTGCAGACCAAGATCGAGACCGCCCTGCAGCGTGCGGGCCTCGAGCGGGAGCGGCGGCGCTTCCTGCCGCACGTCACGCTGGCGCGCATGGACGGCGTGCCGGAGGCCAAGATCGCCGGCTGGGTCGCCGGGCACAACCTGTTCCGCAGCCAGCCCGTCCTGGTCGAGCACTTCACGCTGTTCAGCTCGCGGCTGGGCAAGGAGCAGGCGGTCTATACGCCGGAAGTCGAGTACGAGCTGGTGTGATGCCGAGACGGTGCCTCACCTTGCGATCTCAACGCGATCTCGCTTCAGAAAACCGAAGGCTTTCCAATGGCGGATGCCCGATGCAGTTGCGGCGCTCTTACGCTAACGCTTCCAGGACCATCGAAATTGGTTGCCGCCTGTCATTGTCTTGACTGCCAACGGAGAACCGGCGCGCCATTTGGCGTGGGCGCCTTTTACCCGATCGACGCCGTCGCCATTTCCGGGACGCCGAAAGAGTTCACCCGCGATGCAGCAAGCGGCGGGAAGGTCCAGACCTACTTTTGTCCAAACTGCGGGTCGACGATCTATTGGACGGCCGACAACCTACCGTCGATGATCGGCGTTGCAGTCGGCGCGCTGGCGGATCCAAAATACCCGGCTCCCGTCAGATCTGTGTTTGAGCAGTCGAAGCATGATTGGGTTCAGATTGATGGTGCTGTCGAACACTTCCAGCAGAGCAGTGTGGCAAGAGGTTCAAGCTGAAACATCACCGGTGCCGATGGTTGCCTGCATCGACGATCTTCCGCTTCGCACGGAATGCCAGGACGGCTCACAATGACGGCGCGGCCAGGGCAGAAGGCCATGCAGGCCGTACGGAACACCATGGCCAGCCTCCATTCCATCACGCACCCGGAAGCGGTGACTGACCCCGAGGCGCCGGTTCCGGACTGGCCGCTGTCAGCGGTCGGAATGCGACGGATGCGCCTTGCGGTCGAGCGGGTGATGTCCCTCGCTTCGGCCGAGGGCGACATCGCCGTCGTCTCGCATGGGGGCGTTGGCGCCCTTCTGCGCCGCCATTTGAGGAACGTGCCCATCAACCGCGATGCAGACCAACCTGGCGGCGGGGGCGGCGACGTTTACTCCTTTTGCAGGGCAGACCGCCAGCTTCTTTCTGGCTGGCGACGCATCGAGGAATAAGGCCGCCTCATCCAATACGGACCGTCGGCGGCCTCTCGCCTTTCGCAATGTGAGAGAAAGCAGAGCGAAGGGTTGTTGGTGTCGGAAGTCGGCGACCTTTCTATATGGATGACCATGACACTCGACGATCTCGCGGCCCAGGTCCGCGCCTGCACCGCCTGTGCTGCCGTGCTGCCTCTGGGACCCCGCCCCATCCTGCGCGTGTCCACGACCGCCACCATCCTGATCGCGAGCCAAGCGCCCGGCACCAAGGTGCACATCAGCGGCACGCCGTGGACCGATGCCTCCGGCGTGCGGCTGCGCACCTGGCTCGGCATGACGCCGGACGAGTTCTACGACCCGGCGCGCATCGCCATCCTGCCGATGGGCCTGTGCTACCCGGGCCGCCTGCCGCAGGGCGGCGACTGCCCGCCGCGCCCGGAGTGCGCGCCGCTGTGGCGCCGCCGCCTGCTGGACGCGATGCCAAACCTGCGCCTCACCCTGCTGGTCGGCAGCTACGCCCAGGCCGATGCGCTGGGGCCGGGACGCATGACCGACCGGGTGCGGGAGTTCCAGCACCACCTGCCGCGTTACTTCCCGCTGCCGCACCCGAGCTGGCGTACCGGCGTGTGGGAGAAGAACAACCCATGGTTCGTGACCGACGTGCTGCCGGCGCTCCGGGCCGAGGTGCGGCGGGTGCTGGGCTGATCAGCGCAGGCCCTCCAGGATCGCCACCAGCCTGCGGTCGCGGTCCGCGGCCATCTCGGCCATCGGCTTGCCGCCTGCTTCCGCCTCCACGCCGTCGATCAGCGCCTGCTCGAAGGCGGGCGTCATCCCCGGCGTGCCCAGGTCCGGCCAGAGCTTGTCCACGCTGATGTGATCCATGAGGTAGCGCAGCCCCCCGGCCCCGCCGCCCAGGTGATAGGTCATGATCGGCCCCATGATCGCCCAGCGCAGGCCCGGCCCCTGGCTGATGGCGGCGTCCACGTCCGCCACGCTGACCACGCCCTGCTCGACCAGATACGCCGCCTCCCGCCACACCGCCGCCTGCAGCCGGTTGCTGACATGGCCCGGCATCTCCTTCATCAGACGGATCGGGTGCTTGCCGATGGCGGCGTAGAAGCGCATCGCGCGCTCGACCGCCTCGGGCGCGGTCCGCTCGCCGCCCGCGACCTCCACCAGCGGGATCAGATGCGGCGGGTTGAACGGGTGGCCCAGCACCAGGCGCTCGGGGTGACGGGTGCGCGCCTGCATGGCGGTGGGCAGCAGGGTCGAGCTGCTGGACGCGATCAGGGCGCCCGGCGGCAGCGCGGCGCTGACCTGCTCGAACAGCGCGACCTTCAGCTCAATGCGCTCCGGCCCGTTCTCCTGCACGAAGTCCGCGCCCTCGGCCGCGGCGACCGGGTTGGCGGTGAAGGTCAGGCGGGCCGGGTCGGCGGCGGGATGCAGGCCCAGGCGCTCCAGGGCCGGCCAGGCGGTCTCGACGAAATGGCGCAGGAAGCTCTCGGCGTGCGGCGCCGGGTCGCTGGCGGCGACGGACAGGCCGCGCGCCAGGAAATAGGCGGCCCAGCTTGCGCCGATGGTGCCGGTGCCGAGGACGGCGACGCGGCTGATGCCTTCATGCATGGTTGTGCTCCCTTGTTCCTGTGGGGCCATCATGGCTCGGCGCAGGCTGCGGCGAAACGCCGCATGAGCAGGAGGCCCCGCCGCGATGCCGCTCAGCGCGATGGGCGCGTTGCCAGCCGGCAGTTTCTTGGGACAGCGTTCCCGGCGTCGTCAGCGCGGCATCACCGCTGCCGCGGATCGAGCGCCGCCTGCACGGCGTCGACCACGGCGTTGGCCAGCACGACGAAGAACGACGCATACAGCACCGCCGCCATCACCACCGGCAAATCGAGATTCTGCAGCGCGTCGTAGGTCAGCTTGCCGATGCCGCGCAGGCCGAACACCACCTCGGTCAGCAGCGTGCCGCCGCCGATCAGCGCGCCGATGTCCAGGCCGAACAGGGCCACGACCACCACCAGCGCGTTGCGCAGCGCGTGGCGCAGCAGCACCCGGGCCTCGCTGATGCCCTTGGCGCGGGCGGTGCGGATGTAGTCCTGGCGGTAGGCCTCGATCAGGCTGGAGCGCAGCACCCGGCCATACACCCCGGCATACAGCAGCGCGAGCGTGATCCACGGCAGCACGAGGCCGCGCGCCCAGCCGGCGGGATCCTGGAGCAGCGGCTGGTAGCCGAGCGGCGGCACCCAGCGGAACGCCCAGCTGTCGTGCAGGCGGCTCTGCGTGAGCAGGTTCACCACCTCGCCCAGCCAGAACACCGGGATGGAGATGCCGACGAGGCCAAGCGCCGTCACCGCGCGGTCCCAACCGCTGCCCTCCCGCGCCGCGGCGAGCAGGCCGATGGCGAGGCCGGCCAGCAGCCAGATCACCGCGGCGCCTGCGGCCAGGGACAGGGTGACGGGCGCGGCCCGCAGCACCGCCGGCACCACGCGCTGCCCCCGGTTCACCTGCGAGGTGAGGTCGCCGGTGATGAACAGGCGGTGCATCAACAGGCCGTACTGCACCGGCAGCGAGCGGTCGAGGCCGTACTCGTGGCGGACGGCGGCCAGCGCCTCCGCCGAGGCACCGCGTCCGGCCAGGCGCGCGGCCGGGTCGGCGCCGGGGGTCGCGAAGAAGATCAGGAAGACGAGGATGCTGATGCCGAGCATGACCAGGACCGAGCGGAGCAGGCGCGTGATCACCGGCGCGTCTCAAGCGACGCGCGCCACGCCTCGCCCACCACGTTCAGCGCCAGGACCGTGGCCAGCACCGCGAGGCCAGGCGCTATGGCGACCATCGGCCTCGTGTAGATCAGCGCCTGCCCGTCGGCGATCAGCGTGCCCCAGCTTGCAGCCGGCGCCTGCACGCCAATGGACAGGACTGACAGCGCGGCCTCCGTCAGCAGCGCCATCGCCATGACGACGGGGGCGAAGCCGATCAGGCCGGGCCAGATCTGCGGCAGGATGTGGCGGCGCAGGATGTGGAGCGGCGCGCCGCCGGTGGCGTGGGCGGCCTCGATGAACTCGGCGCGGCGCAACGCCAGCACCTGCGCGCGGATCGGCCGGGCGACGTAGGGCACATAGACGACACCGAGGATCAGCACCGGCAAGGCCAGGCTGTCGGCGGTGAGTTGCAGCAGCCCGATCCGCAAATCCTGGCTGATGAGCACGATGGAGAGCGAGATCGCCAGTAGGTAGACCGGGAACGCCCAGAGCAGGTCGAGCAGCCCCGCCAGCACGGTATCGACTGCACCGCCCACGAAGCCGGACAGCACGCCCAGGAGGGCCGCCAGCACCAAGCACAGCGCGGTGGCGCACCCCGCGATCAACAGGGACGTGCGCCCGCCATACAGCAGCCGCGCCGCCACGTCGCGTCCCTGCGTGTCCGCCCCGAGCAGGTAGGCGCCGCGCCAGGTCGGCCCGATGGGCGTGACCCCGAGGCCCAGCCCGACGGTGTTCTCCGCCAGCACCTCCGTCCCGAAGGCTGTGCCGTTCACGTTGCTGCGGAACGGGTCGGTCCCTGAGACCCGCGACGCGTAGAGCGGCGCCAGCAGGCAGGCGAGCAGGATGGCGGCCAGCACGGCGATGCCGGCCCTCATCGAATCCAGGACTGGCTGATGAGCCAGCGGAACTGCTCATGGTAGCCGAAATGGCCGATGCGGGCGGACACGAAGTCGATGTAGCGCGGGTTGAACAGCACCACGGCCGGGGCCTGATCGGTCACCGCGCGGTCGAGGGCGGCCAGTTCCGCCGCCCCGTCCGGAGCCGCCAGCGCCGCCTGCAGCCGCGCGTCCAGCGCCGGGTCACAGAAGCCGCTGATGTTGGGCGAGGCGTCCGACCCCGGGCGGAAGGCCTGGCATCCGAAGATGCCGCCCAGGAAGTTGCCGGCGGAGGCGTAGTCCGCATACCAGGTCGTGAGGCTCGCCTGCACCCGGTTGCCGGTGTTCTGGATGTAGGTGAACTGCACGTTGCCGGACAGGCTGCGCAGCCGGGGCACGAAGCCCAGATCGCGCAGCACGTCCAGCATGTAGGTGCCGATGGCGCGGGCCACCGGGCTGCCGTCGATCACCAGCGTGACCGTCTGCCCGGCCGTGCCGCTCTCCGCCACCAGTTGCCGGGCGCGGGCCAGGTCCAGCGGATATGGGCAATACGGCTGGTAGCCCGGCAGACGCGGCGGCAGCACCTGGCAGGACTCCGTCGCGAGCCGCGCGCCGCCGAACAGCTTGACCAACGCGCGCCGGTCCACCGCGAGGTTCAGCGCCCGGCGCACCCGCGCGTCGTCGAACGGGGCCAGGCGGGTGTTGAGCGGCAGAAACCACATGGCGTAGGCCGGGCTGAGATGCACCTGATCCGCGTAGCGCGCCCCAAGTTCGGCCAGCCGGTCCGCCGGCGGCGCGTCGAAGGTCCAGTCGGCCTGGCCGTTCTGGATGGCGGTGATCCCAGCCTCGTCCTCCAGCCCGAAATCGTAGTCGACGGCGTCGGGGTAGCCGTCGGGCTGCGCGTCCGCGTTCCACTCGCGGAAATGCGGGTTGCGGACCAGGCGCAGGCTGCCGCCGGGGTCGTAGCGGTCGATGCGGTAGGGGCCGGTGCCGGGCAGCGGGACGGTGCCGGTGTCCGTGCCGGGCGCGGTGTCCGGCAGCACGCTCGCGTGGGGCAGAGCGAGCTTCATCGCGAACTCCGGATCGGGCCGCGACAGGCGGATGGTGACGGTGCCGGCCTCGTCGTCCGCCGCGACGCCTTCCAGCGTGCAGGCGGCAGGGGCGCGCAGGCAGGCCTCGGCGCCCGCGATCGCGCCGTAGAAGCTGTCCGCGGTGGGGCTGGAGATGCGGAACAGCCGGCGGAAGGACGCGGCCACATCGGCCGGGCGGACCGGCGCGCCGTCGGAGAAGCGGATGCCGGGACGCAGCCGGAACGTCCAGGTCAGGCCGCCATCGGTCGGCACCGGCACGGCCTCGGCCAGGTCGCCCACGATCTCGTTGCCCTCGGGACCCGGCACCTTGCGGAAGGCCAGAAGCCCGTCATAGACCATCGAGAACACCTGCCAGAACTGCGCGGTGTAATTCACCTGCGGGTCGATGGTGCCGGCGGCCGAGTGGGCCAGCAGGCGCATCGTGCCGCCGCGGTGCGCCTGCATCAGCGCCGCCCGATCCTCCCCGGCCGACGCCGGCCCGGCGAGCAGCGCCATCAGGATGGCCCGGCGGATCAGCGGCGGAGCACGAAGGCCGTGCCGTCCCAAACGCCGAACGGCGCGGTGCCGTCCTGTTCCAAGGCGAAGCCATGCGCCGCGGCGAGCGCCGCGGCATCAGCGCGGTCGGCGGCCCCGTCCCCGCGATAGGAGAAGATCGGAAGAGCGTCGTGTAGGGAAAGAGTGTAGATCT
>CAHJXG010000458.1 GCA_903644035.1 Rhodospirillales bacterium | reverse complement strand
GCGGCGCCGCGCGCCGGAGGCGGCCCCGGCCGCGCCGTCGCTGCCCCGGGCGCGGGTGGTCGCCTCGGTGGCGATCCTGCTGCTGCTGATCTTCTCCAAGTATTTCTACATGGCCAGCCTGAGCACCTACTACACCTTCTACCTGATCGACCGCTTCCACGTGGCGGTCGACACGGCGCAGCTGCTGCTGTTCGTGTTCCTGGGCGCGGTCGCGGTCGGCACCGTGGCTGGTGGCTCGCTGGGCGACCGGTTCGGCCGCAAGCGGGTGATCTGGGCGTCCATCCTCGGCGTGCTGCCGTTCACCCTGGCGCTGCCGCACGCGAACCTGCTGTGGACGGCGATCCTGACCGTGCCCATCGGGCTGATCCTGGCCAGCGCCTTCTCGGCCATCCTGGTCTATGCGCAGGACCTGCTGCCCGGGCGCGTGGGGCTGGTCGGCGGGCTGTTCTTCGGCTTCGCCTTCGGCATGGGCGGGCTGGGAGCGGCGGTGCTCGGGGAGCTGGCGGACGCGACCAGCATCGAGCATGTCTATGCGCTGTGCGCCTACCTGCCGGCGATAGGGCTGCTGACCGCCTTTCTGCCCGACACGAGGCAGACGGCGCCCCCGATGCAGCCCGCCCGCTGACCGGCTGACAGGGCGGTTTTGGGTCATCGCCGCCCTGCGTGATAAGCCCGGTGCACGCCAAGGCCGGTGGCCGGGCGATCAGAAGGAGCGCGCATGGCCGGCCCATTCCGCAGCACTGTCTGCCCGCACGACTGCCCCAGCACCTGCGCGCTCGAGGTGGAGGTGCTGGACCACGCCCGCATCGGCGCGGTGCGCGGGGCCGCGGACAACCCGTACACCGCCGGGGTGATCTGCGCGAAGGTGGCGCGCTATGCCGAGCGGGTGCACCACCCGGGCCGCCTGCTCCGCCCGCTGATCCGCACCGGCGACAAGGGCAGCGGCGCGTTCCGCGAGGCGGGCTGGGAGGAGGCGCTGGACCGCGTCGCCGCGGCCCTCATCGAAGCCGCGGCGCGGCATGGGGCGGAGGCGGTGTGGCCCTACTACTTCGCCGGCACCATGGGCCTCGTGCAGCGGGACGGCATCAACCGGCTGCGCCACGTCATGCGCTACTCGCGGCAGCACAACACGATCTGCTCGACGGCCAGCGAGAGCGGCTGGATCGCCGGCGTCGGCCGCTACGGCGGGCCGGACCCGCGAGAGATGGCTGAGGCCGACCTGATCGTCATGTGGGGCGGCAACCCGGTGTCCACCCAGGTGAACGTGATGACCCACGTGACCCGCGCCCGTAAGCAGCGCGGGGCAAAGTTCGTGGTCGTCGATCCCTACCGCACGCCCAGCGCCGCTGCGGCCGACCTCCATCTGGCGCCGCGACCCGGCACCGATGGCGCCCTGGCCTGCGCGGTCATGCACGTCATGTTCCGCGACGGCACCGCCGACCGGGGCTACATGGCCGAATACGCCGACTGCCCGGACCGGCTGGAGGCGCACCTGCGCGACCGCGGCCCGGCCTGGGCGGCGGGGATCACCGGGCTGACGGTCGCCGAGATCGAGGGGTTCGCGGCGCTGTACGGCCGCACCGACCGGGCGTTCCTGCGCGTCGGCTACGGCTTCTCCCGCAGCCGCAACGGCAGCGCCAACCTGCACGCCGTCACCTGCCTGCCGACCGTCGGCGGCAAGTGGCGGCACCGCGGCGGCGGCGCGTTCTGGAACCACCGCGGCAACGGCATCTACCACTGGGACAAGACGCTGATCGAGGGCCTGGACGCGCGCGACCCGGGCACCCGGCAGATGGACATGAGCCGCATCGGCGCCGTGCTGGACGGCGACCGCAGCGCGTTGGGCGACGGACCGCCCGTCGCTGCCCTGCTCATCCAGAACACCAACCCCGTCGTCGTGGCTCCCGACAGCAACCGAGTCCGCCGGGGCTTCCTCCGCGACGACCTTTTTGTCTGCGTGCACGAGCAGTTCATGACGGAGACGGCGGCGCTCGCCGACGTGGTGCTGCCGGCGACCATGTTCCTGGAGCATGACGACCTCTACGCCGCCGGCGGCCACACGCATCTGCAGGTCGGGCCGAAGCTGATCGACCCGCCGGGCGAGTGCCGGTCGAACCACGAGGTGCTGCAAGGGCTGGCGCGGCGGCTGGGGGCGGAGCACGCGGGGTTCGGGATGACGGCGATGCAGATGGTGGACGCGACGTTGCGCGCCTCCGGCTGGCCCGGCGCCGAGGAGGTGATCGCCCGGCGCTGGATCGACGCCGACGAGGGCTTCGAGCGCAGCCACTTCCTGACCGGGTTCGGCTTCCCGGACGGGCGGTTCCGCTTCGCGCCCGATTGGGCCGCGGTCGGCCCGCACCACGCCGGAATGCCCGCTTTGCCGGACCACTGGGCCGCGACCGAGGAGGCAACCCCCGCCCGCCCGTTCCGCCTGGTCGCGGCGCCCGCCCGTCAGTTCCTCAACACGAGCTTCACCGAGACGCCGGGCAGCCGCAGGCGCGAGGGCCGGCCCACCGCCCTGGTCCATCCGGACGACGCGGCGCGCTTGGGGCTCGTGGAGGGCGGCCGGGTGACGCTCGGCAATGCCCAGGGCACGGTCACGGTGCACGTGCGCCTGGCAGATGGCCTGCAGCCCGGCGTGGTGGTGGTCGAGAGCGTGTGGCCCAACGCGGACTTCGCGGGCGGCATCGGCATCAACGCGCTGACCAGCGACGCGCCGGCTGCGCCCAATGGCGGGGCGGTGTTCCACGACACAGCCGTGTGGATGCGCGCCGAACCTGCCCTGGCCCTGGCTGCGGAGTAGCCGGCTCTGCTATGGTGATGGCATGGCGGACACAAAACCAGGAGACGCGACGGAGTGGGCGCAGGTGCCGGGCAGCACGGTACACGCGGACTACCACCGCGATCAGTTCGGATGGATGTTGCAGCAGGCTGACCTGTTGCGCGCCGGCCGCCTCGACGATCTTGACCGGCACTCGTTGGCTGAACTGCTGACCGATATGGCCAGTTCGGATAAGCGCGCTTTTGAAGGCGCAATGCGCGTCCTGCTGCAACACATGCTCAAGGTGCTCGTGCAACCGGAAAAGCTGACCCGAAGCTGGCTTTACTCCATCGCCGTCCAGCAGGTGGACGCCCGCCGCCTGATCGAAACGGAGCCGGGGATGCGCCCATTCCTGCCGGGTCTTTACGATGCGGCCTATGTGAGCGCCCGCCGCCTGGCGTCCGTGGAGACCGGCATCGCGCTCAGCCGCTTCCCGGCCGAAAATCCCTGGGGCATGGACGAGGCGCTGGCCTACGTGCCGCCCGAGCCCGCATCCCGCGGCGTCAGGCGCCAGAAGAGGACATAGCGTCCGCCTACCCGAGTGCGTGCCTCTGAAGGTCCTCCAGCGCGCAGTGCTGCAACGCCGCCGCCTCCGTCGCGTGAAGGGCCACGCGGGGAGCGCAACCGGCCAGGAACGCCTCCTGCCAGCGCGGCGCGCACAGGCACCAGCGGTCGCCGGGCTTGAGGCCGGGGAAGCCATACTCGGGCCGCGGCGTCGAGAGGTCGTTGCCCTGGCTGCGGCTGAAGGCCAGGAACTCGGCCGTGACCTCGGCGCAGACGGTGTGGCTGCCCACATCCTCTGGTCCGGTCTCGCAGCAGCCGTTGCGGGTGAAGCCGGTCATCGGGTCGAGCGAACAGGTTTCCAGCGTGCCGCCCAACACGTTGTACTGCGGGGCAGGGCGGCGGCGGTTGGCATCGGTGTCATCAAGCGGCATGACGGTTTCCCCGGCAGCGGACAGAGGGGATGGCTGGCCTCCCGCGCCACGCCCGGCGGGCTGGGCGGCGACGC
>CAHJXG010000457.1 GCA_903644035.1 Rhodospirillales bacterium | reverse complement strand
CGCCGACCCGCTGCTGGCGTCCGGCAAGCTGCAGCGCGTCGAGGGCTTCGGCAACGTCGAGGTCCGCACCGCGACCGAGACCATACGCGGCGCCCGCGGCGTCTACGTCGCCGACACCGGCATCGCCCGCCTCGCCGGCGACGTGCGCATCACCCGCGGCCAGAGCCAGCTCAACGGCGACGAGGCCCTCGTCAACATGCGGACCGGCATCTCCACCCTGTCCCGCACGCCCGGCAAGCGGGTCGAGGGGCTGGTGGTGCCGAACGACGCGGCGCCCGCGCCGAAGCCGCCCGCCAAGGCGCCGCCATGAACGCGGCGCCCATGGGTGCGACCCACCGCGTCATCCAGGGCGACGGCGGCCTGGTCGCCACCGGCGTCGGCAAGACCTACAAGAAGCGCCCCGTCGTCCGCAACGTCACCATCCGCGTCCACCGGGGGGAGGCGGTCGGCCTGCTCGGCCCCAACGGCGCCGGCAAGACCACGACCTTCTACATGATCACCGGCCTGGTGCGGCCGGACACCGGGATCATCAGCCTCGACGGCCAGGACATCACGGGCCTGCCGATGTACCGAAGGGCGCGGCTCGGCATCGGCTACCTGCCACAGGAGGCCAGCGTGTTCCGCGGCCTCAACGTCGAGCGCAACATCCTGGCGGCGCTCGAGGTGGTGGAGCGCGACCCGGACCGCCGCCGCCTGATGCTCGACGAGCTGCTGGCGGAGTTCGGCATCGCCCACCTGCGCCGCACCCCGGCGCTCGCCCTCTCCGGCGGCGAGCGGCGCCGGGTGGAGATCGCGCGGGCACTGGCGACCCAGCCGAGCTACGTCCTGCTGGACGAGCCGCTGGCCGGCATCGACCCCATCGCGGTCGGCGAGATCCGCGACCTCGTGTCCCACCTCAAGGACCGCGGCATCGGCGTGCTGATCACCGACCACAACGTCCGCGAAACGTTGGAGATCATCGACCGCGCCTACATCATGCATGACGGCCAGGTGCTGATGGAGGGCCGGCCGAACGAGGTCGTCGCACACGAGGACGTGCGCCGGGTCTATCTTGGCGAAAGGTTTAGCCTGTAGATTGCCGCCCATGGCGATGGGTCCCCGTTTAGAGTTCCGGCAGACGCAATCCCTGGTCATGACGCCGCAACTGCGTCAGGCCATCAAGCTGTTGCAGTTCACCAACCTCGAAGCCGCCGCCTTTGTCGAGGAGGAGCTGCAGCGCAACCCGCTGCTGGAGCGTGACGAGCGCATCGACACCCCGCCCGAGCGCCCGGCGCCCGACCAGCGGCCGGAGGCCCTGGGCGAGCTTGACGCTGTCGCCCTGCTGCGCCGGGAGAAGCTGCCGGACGCCGTCGAGGCCGACCACAGCAACAGCTACGACGTGGGCGGCGCCGCCGACGGGAGCGGCGGCCCCGGGATGCTCGACGGCGGCTATGCCAGCCTGCCCCGCGGCAGCGGCCCGCGCGACGACATGGACATGACGGGCATCGACGACCTGGCGGAGGCGCCGCGCAGCCTGCGCGTCCGCCTCGGCGAGCAGCTTCGCCTGGGGTTCACCGACCCGGTGGACCGCATGATCGGCGCCCACCTGATCGCGCTGCTCGACCCCGCCGGCCGCGTCCCGCACTCGACGGAGGAGCTGGCCCGCCACATGGGCCTCGACGCGCTTCGGGTCGGGCGGGTGCGCGCCGCGATGATGCGCTTCGACCCCGCCGGGCTGTTCGCGGAGAACCTGCGGGACTGCCTCGCCGCCCAGCTCGCCGACCGCAACCGGCTCGACCCGGCGATGGCGGCGCTGCTTGACCACCTGGAGATGCTGGCCCGCCGTGACCTGCGCGGCCTCATGGCGGTCTGCGGCGTGGACAGCGAGGACCTGGCCGACATGATCACGGAGCTTCGCGCGCTCGATCCCAAGCCTGGCGCCGGCGATGGCGGGCCGCTGCACCAGGTGATCCCCGACGTGCTGATGCGCCACGGGCCCGGCGGCGACTGGCTGCTGGAACTCAACCCCGACACCATGCCGCGCGTGCTGGTGAACGAGGCCTACCACGCCCGGGTCAGCCTGCGTGCCGGGCGGGAGGACAAGACCTTCCTGGGCGAGAGCCTGTCGAGCGCCAACTGGCTGGTGAAGTCCCTGCAGCAGCGCGCCAACACCATCCTGCGCGTCGCCGCCGAGGTGGTGCGGCAGCAGGACGCCTTCTTCCGCGGCGGCGTCGGCCACCTGCGCCCCTTGATCCTGCGCGACATCGCGGAGGCGGTGGAGATGCACGAGAGCACGGTGAGCCGCGTCACCGCCAACAAGTACATCGCGACCCCGCGCGGCGTGTTCGAGCTGAAGTACTTCTTCACCACGGCGATCAGCGCGGTCGCCGGCGGCGAGAGCCACAGCGCCGAGTCCGTGCGCCACCGCATCCGCGGCCTCGTGCAGGCCGAACATCCCGATGATGTGCTGTCCGACGACGCGATTGTTGCGGCTTTAAGACGAGAAGGCGTGGACATCGCCCGGCGGACCGTGGCCAAATACCGCGAGGCGCTGCGGATTCCAAGCTCGGTGCAGCGCAAACGGGAGAAGGCGATGCCGGCCTGAGGCCACGCCCCGCGCGGCCGGCCCGGCGACGGCAGGTTCAACCAGCGGAGGACGCCCATGCAGATCACGGTCGCCGGCAAGCAGATGGAGCTTTCGGACGCGCTACGGGTTCGCGTGTCGGAGCAGTTGGACCTGATCTCGCACAAGTACTTCGACGGCGCGCTCGACGCCAGCGTCACCTTCAGCCGCGCCCGCAGCTTCTTCACCTGCGACATCAACCTGCACGCCGGCCGCGGCCTGACGCTCCGCGGCGAGGGGGAGGCGGCCGACGCGCACAGCGCCTTCGACGACGCGGCCGAGCACATCGCCAAGCGGCTGCGCCGCTATCGCCGCCGGGTGAACGACCACGCGCGCGACCTCAGCACCCGCGCGCGGCCGGAGCCGGGGCGGCAATACGTGCTGCGTCAGGACGACGACCAGCCGGCCGGGGCGGAGGGCCGCAGCGACACCCCCGCCTACGCCACCGTCATCGCCGAGAGCACGGCCGAGATCAACACGCTCTCGGTGGGGGAGGCGGTGATGCGCATGGACCTCGCGGACCAGCAGGTGCTGATGTTCCGCAACAGCGCGACCGCGGAGTTCAACGTGGTCTACCGCCGCCCCGACGGCAACATCGGCTGGATCGACCCGGCAGCCCAGCGCTGACCGGCGGACCAGGCACCGGCGCTGCACGGCGGATCAGGTTGAAAAACTTTTATGGTTCTTAACCGATAGGTGGTATGCTGAGCAGGCATTGGTAACTGGTCCTGTTCATGAGCACATCGCAGCCAACCGTGGATTGGTCTCCGTCGCGCTCTGTGTCCGGTGAGCGGACCGAATCGGCCAAGACCGCCAACCTGCTGACCCTGTATCGCGAGCTGAAGGTGCGGGACTTCGCGCTGGACCGGATCCGGCACGGGCTGAGCGTGTTCGACGGGCAGCATCGCCTGCA
>CAHJXG010000456.1 GCA_903644035.1 Rhodospirillales bacterium | reverse complement strand
CCGCGCTGCTCGACGCGGCCGGCCACGCGCTCGTGACCTCGACCCTGCCAGGGCCGGCGCAGCCTGTGCCGGCCTGGTTCGTGCGCCTCGTCGCCCCTGACCTGCCGCCGGAGCGGCTGGCGGCCGGGACGGACGCAGGGCGCAGGGTGGTCGTGCTGGAGGCCGAACCGATGAACGAGGCCGGCGAGGTCTGGACCCAGCTCCGGGACAGCCTGGCCGTCCTGGCCTCGTCCTGCGTGCTGAGCACCGTGCTGGTCAGCCTGGTCGTGGGCCGTGCCCTGCAGCCGCTCGGACGGGTCTCGACGGCCCTTGCGGCGGTCGGCTCCGGTGAATACGCGGTGCGCCTGCCGCAGGCCGGCCTGTCGGAACTGGCGGGGGTGACGCAGGGCTTCAACGCGATGGTGGCCCGCCTGAGCCTGGCCGAGGCGCAGAACCGCCGCCTGCATGAGCAGCTCGTCACCCTGCAGGAGGAGGAGCGCGCCGACCTCGCCCGCGACCTGCACGACGAGGTCGGCCCGTTCCTGTTCACCGCGGCGCTTGATGCCGCGGCCATCGGACAGGCGGCCGCCGCCGGCCAGCACGCCCTGATCCCGGAGCGTGCGCTGGCCATCCGCGAGGCGGTCGGCCACATGCAGCGCCACGTCAGGGCCATGCTGAAGCGCCTGCGCCTGGCAAGCCCCGTCGAGGTCGGGCTTACGTCGGCGCTCGGGAACATCATCGCGTTCTGGCAGGCGCACCGGCCCGCCGTCGCCTTCACGCTCGGGGTCGCGGTGGACGAGGAGGGCCTGGACGAGGCGACCAAGTCGGTGATCTACCGCGTCGCCCAGGAGGGCCTGAGCAATGCCGTCCGGCACGGGCATCCGCGCCGGGTCGAGGTTGCCGTGATGCCGGGCGGGGACGACAGCGTGATCGTGCGCGTGTCCGACGACGGCATCGGGATGAGGGGCGTGAGCGAACCGGGGTTCGGCCTTGCCGGCATGCGCGAGCGCGTGGCGGCGCTCGATGGTTCCCTGTCCGTCGCAGGCAAGCCGGACGGCACGGGCCTGGTGGTGACGGCACGCCTGCCCTGCCGGGCGGAGGACGGCGCCCGGACCACGGCGGCGGCAGCATGAGGTTTCTCCTGGTGGACGACCATGCCGTCGTGCGCGCCGGGCTGCGGCGCCTGCTTGCCGCCCTGCCCGGGGTGGAGATCAGCGAGGCCGCCGAGGGACGCGGGGCGCTGGCGGCGGTGCGGGCGGAGCAGCCCGACGTGGTGCTGCTCGACCTCAACCTGCCGGGTCTGGGCGGGCTGGAGCTGCTGCGCCGTGTGCTGCTGGAGCACCCGACGGCGCGGGTCATGGTGCTCAGCATGCACGCCGAGGCGCTTTACGCCGCCCGGGCCCTGCAGGCCGGTGCGGCCGGCTACCTCAGCAAGAACGCCTCGCCGGAGGAGCTGCTGGAGGCGATCCGGCGCGTGGCGGCCGGCGGTCGCTACATCGAGGGCGCGATCGCGCAGGAGCTGGCGCTGCAGACCGCCGCGACCGGCAACCCGGTGGACCGGCTGACGAGCCGGGACCTGGAGATCCTGCGCCTGCTCGGCCGCAGCCAGAGCCTGGCGCAGATCGCGGAGGCGCTTGGGATCAGCTACAAGACGGTCGCGAACGCCTGCAGCGGGATCAAGGCCAAGCTCGGCGTCGCCCGCACCGGCGACCTGGTGCGCCTGTCAATCGAGATGGGCATCGTGTGAGGCTTCCACGCGTGCCGGGTGAGCAGCGCGCGGGCGGATGCTCAAGGCCTGGGTGGGCTGGGCAGGAGTGCCGGGGCTAGTGCAACGCGGGCCGCAGCTCCGGCGCCGAACCCGCCGGTCCGTCCAGGGCGCCAAGCCTGTGCCCTGCGCTTCCTAGCGCCAATGCGACGTCCGCTGCCCGCTCCAACGCGGTGCCGACAGTGGCCGACACGACCATGCCGCGCAGCGCCTGCACGGCCTCCGCCGCCCGCCCCGCCTGGGTGCAGGTGAACACGCCCAGCAGGGCCCGTTCATCCGCCGTGAGCCGGCGGGCGCAGATCCGCTCGACCATGATCGGCCGGATGCCCCCACGCTCCACGGCGTCCATGAAGCCGCACAGCCCGCACCCGGCCTCTGACGCGCCCAGGCCGTCCAACGCGGCCTCGATCCGTTCCTCGACGTGCAGCTCCTCCGCACGGCAACGGGCGAGCACCCAGGCCCGCATGGACCACAGCAGCACGCCCTCAACGGCCGGCAGCGCGGCCCGTTCGTCTGTCGATCCCGCCTTGACCGCCGCGTTGCGCATGTTCGTCCCCGCCCACCTGACCGGCGCCGAGCCTAATGCGAATGCCTCTCATCTGCAAGCGCCAACGTGCCTGATTGCAGGCGGCCCCAACGCACGAGCCAGATGCAAATGATTATCACTTCTATTCTCAACATCACCGTTCTTCTTCTGGATTCGACTTGAACGGTTTCGCGTCTTTCTCCTCGATACTATTGAACTCTGTGACGCCGCGTGCGATAGAGTGGGACGTGGGCATTGCCGCCCGAACTGAACAAGGGAGTTTGTCATGGCGAGCACGTTCCAAATCCAGGATGCCGCGTGCACCAAGTGCACGTTCTTCGAGCTGCGCGCCGCCGCCGGCCCGGACCTTGGCCTCTGCCGCTACAACCCGCCGGTGACCCAGCCCAGCGCCGACGCCCATGGTTTCTGGCCCGTCGTCGCTGCCCAGGACTGGTGCGGCCACTACAACCCGCAGGCTGCTGCGCAGGCCGGCCTGCGCGCCGCGGGGTAGGCGGCAGCAGACCCATCGGAGGATATTTTGACCGACGCGCTGGCACCGGAGCCCTCGGCCCTGCGCTAGCTGCGTCGGTCAAAACCGAAGTCGTTAGCTTTAAGACTGAAGCGACCGTCCCGCAAATCAGGCGGGAATCAGTAGAGCCATAGAATAGCGTGCTCCTGCCCCAGAAAAGACGGGCGGCAACAGGCACGTACGCCTCAGCGGCCTGATGGCGCAATCCCAAGGCCGCCTCGCTCCACCAAAGCCAAACGCCTATTGCGACTAACTCGCATTTGCAGATAAAGCTTGGTCATGCTGCGCGTGGAGCCGCCATGATCGAACCGTACAATGAATTCACGGCCTTGCCGCTCGCGCCGCGCGCGTTGCTCTGGTGCATGCGCATGCGGGTCATGCAGCTGCGGTGGGGGACCGAAACCCAAGGGCGCGTCGACGACATGCTGGGTCAGCTGGGCGCGCCCACGGCGTCGCGCCCTCTCGAACGCTTCATGATCACGCTCGTCCACGGGACGACGCGGGAGCTTGGGGTCTTGTGCGTATGCCAGACCGAGGTGGTCGCGGATGAGCGCGCGCTGTTGGACGTGCTATCCCTGGTCCAAGCCAAGCGCTCCCTTGAGGCATTCCTGGTCCTGCGCAGCGTCCTTCCCGCCGAGGGGGCAGGAGCGGCGTTGCACAGCGCCGAGGAGATCGGGGCCATCTTGGCCCAGGCCGGACGCCTCCTGCCCGTGCCGGATGGGGACGTGCACCGGTTCGAACGGGCGCCGGGCTCGCTGCCGACGCACCTCGCCCACAACGTCCTTCACTGATGGTCTGACAATGCAGCGAGGCCGGGAGGCGGAGTCGCCCTCCAGGCAGACGCTACTTGCAATCCGTGAGGTCGCTGTCCGATAGGGAGAACGAGTACTTGCCGCCGCTGCGCACCTCCACGTTCCGCACGGTGCAGACCCGGCCCGGCTTGGTGGTCAGCCGCACGTCGTAGCGGCCGGGCACGATGCCGGCCAGGCGCAGCCGCTCGTCATGGTCCACCGTGCCGTCGCGGTCGTTCGCGCATTGGTTGGGACCGAACGGCCCGGCGGGCGCCCCCGCCGGGCCGGCCGGGGCCATGACCAAGTTGGTGACGGTGAAGGAGGTCAGGTTCCAGAAGGCCATGCGCTCCTGCGCCGCCGCCGGACGAAGCAGACCGCACAGCGCCAGCAGAACCAGCGATGCCCGCATTCCCCTCATCCCAGCAGCTGCCGCGCGTGGTGCGCGATGTGGTCGCCCATGAAGGTCTGGATGAACCAGTAGCTGTGGTCGCCGGGCTGCCGCCGCAGCGTCAGCTCCTGGCCCGACGCCGCGGCCGCGGCCTCCAGCGCCTCCGGGTGCAGTTGGTTGGCGAGGAACTGGTCATCCTTGCCCTGATCGACCAGGATCGGCCCGGGATACGGCCGGGCGCGCATCAGCAGGCTCGCGTCCCATGCCGCCCAGGCCGCCCGGTCGGGACCGAGGTAGCCGGTGAACGCCTTCTCCCCCCACGGCACCGCCACGGGGTTGGCGATCGGCGCGAAGGCGGAGACGGAGTGCCAGCGCTCCGGCTCCCGCAGCGCCGTCACCAGCGCGCCGTGCCCGCCCATCGAGTGGCCGAACACGCCGCGGCGGTCGGGGCGCACCGGAAACTCCGCCTCGATCAACGCCGGCAGCTCCCGCGTCACGTACTGCGCCATGCCATAGTGCCCGGCCCATGGCGCGGCGGTGGCGTCCAGGTAGAACCCGGCGCCGGCGCCGAAGTCCCAGCTCTCCGTCTCTCCGGGCAGGTTGAGGCCGCGCGGGCTGGTGTCCGGCATGACCAGAACCAGCCCATGCTCCGCGGCATACCGCTGAGCGCCGCCCTTGATGGCAAACGTCTCCTCCGTGCAGGTCAGCCCGGCGAGGTAGTACAGCGCCGGGCACGGCCCCTGCCGCGCCTGCGGCGGCACGAACACGCCGAAGCGCATCTCCGTCCCGGTGGCGGCGGAGGCATGGCTGTAGAACCCCATGGTGCCGCCGAAACAGGCGTGCGTGCTCTTGGTCTCCATCGTCAGGCCGCGGCGTCGAAGAAGCCGAGCGCCGGGGCGCCGTCGTAGAACTTCGGGATGTCGGCGAAGATCTCGGCGCCGTGCCGGGCGGCGGCGGCCTTGAACTCATCCATGGAGGCGAAGCTCAGCAGCGTCATGGTCACGTAGGCCGGCGCCGCGCCGTCCGGCGCCGGCTGGCCGCGCATCACCTGATCGTGCTGCAAGCCCAGAGGCCCCCACAGGCGGCGCACCAGCGGCATGTGGGCCTCCTTGTAGTAGGCATGGTCGAACCGGGTGCCGTCGCCGCCGGGATACATCACAGCCACCATCAGCATCGCGCCCTCCTGATCTTCTTGGTCTCGTCCCATGCTACGGTGCCGGCGGCAGCGTGGGAACGGGGCCGCGGCCAGATAATTCCAAGCCGCGGCGGCGGGGGCCTGTGGGCGGCCCCGGCCTCGACATTCTGCGGCAGGGTCCCATAATCGTCAGAGTCCAATGCCAGCACGGCGTGGCGATGGGGAGGGACGATGCGTTACCTGATGGGATTGGCGACACTGGCCGCCGCGGCCCTGATCGCCGGCACGGCCCGGGCGGACGGCGACCCGGCGCTCGGCAAGACGGCGTTCAACAAGTGCGCCGCCTGCCACTCGATCAAGCCGGGCGAGAACAAGATCGGCCCCAGCCTGCACGGCGTCGTCGGCCGGCCGGCGCACAGCATCGAGGGCTTCAACTACTCCGAGCCGATGAAGGCGTACAACGTCACCTGGGACGTGCCGACGCTCGACCATTACCTGATCGACCCGCGCGGCACCGTGCCCGGCACCAAGATGATCTTCGTCGGCCTGAAAAAGGACGACGAGCGGGCGAACCTGATCGCCTATCTCGAAACGCTCAAGTAAGCGCGGCGGCGACGCGGGCGCCCTCGGCGATCCCGCGCCGCCGGCTGCCTTCCGGCACCACCAGCTCACGCACGACCCGGGCTGGCCCCTCGGACAGCAGCAGGATGCGGTCGGCAAGCGACGCCGCCTCCGCAAGGTCATGCGTGACCAGGAGGGCGGCGCAGCGCCGGGTTCGCCAGGCGGTCGCGAGGACGGCCCGGCCCTGCTCCGCCATGGCGGGATCAAGCGAGACGAACGGCTCGTCCAGCAGCAGCAGCGTCGGCTCGACGGCAAAGGCCCGCGCGATGGCGGCCCGGCGCGCCATGCCGAGCGACAGCGCCGGGGGGTGCAGGTCGGCGTAGGGGGCGAGGCCCAACAGGGCCAGCAGCGACTCAGCTTCCGCCGGGTTGGGCGGGCGGACCAGGGCGATGTTCTGGCGGACGGTGCGCCAGGGTAGCAGACGCGGCTCCTGGAACACCGTGCCGATACGCGGCCGGACGCCCTCGGCCCAGGTGATCGCGCCTTCATACCGGGTGTCCAGGCCGCCGATGATCCGCAGCAGCGTCGTCTTGCCGCAGCCGGACGGGCCGACCAGGGCGACGATCTCCTCCCGCGCCAGGGTGAGGCGCAGTCCCTCGATCACCGTGCGCGGGCCGCCGCGCGCCGGGACGGCCTTCCGCGCAATTTCGACGTCCAGCATCACCGCCACAGGTTGGCCCGCCGCTCCAGCGGCTGCAGCGCCAGCCACTCGATCACCTGCACCACGACGATGAAGGCCAGGGTGTAGGCGAGGATGCCGGTCACGTCGAACAGCTGGAAATACACCTGGATCTGGAAGCCCACGCCGTCGCTGCGGCCCAGCAGCTCCGCCACCAGCACGATCTTCCAGATCAGCGCCAGGCCGGAGCGCGCCGCGCCGAACAGGTAGGGGTAAAGCTGCGGCAGCACGACGTGGCGCAGGATGGCGCCACGCCCCATGCGGAAGCTGTGGGCCATGTCGATCAGGCCCTGGTCCAGCGCGCGGGCGCCCTCCCGCACCGTGACGGCGGTGCTCGGCAGCTTGTTGAGCGCCACGGCGGCGATGGCGGTCGCCTCGCTCAGCCCGAACCAGACGTAGATCAGCACGATGCCGACCAGCGCCGGCAGGTTCAGCAGGCCGGTGACGAGGCTGTCGAGCGCCCGGTCCACCCGGCGCCAGCGCCCCATGGCGACGCCCAGCCCCGTCCCCAGCACCATGGCCACGGCGAAGGCGGCGGCGACCCGCGCCAGGGTCACGCCCAGGTTGTGCAGGAGGTGGCCGGACGCGGCTTCCTGCCCCAGGGCGGCGATGACCGTGCTGGCCGGCGGGAACAGCCGGCTGCCGATCAGCCGCGCCGCCAGTTCCCAAACCGCGAACAGCACCAGCACGGGAAGCAGGCGCGCGGCCCAGCCCACGGAACAGGGCCTACGACGCCCAGAGCGTCCCGGGCGCGAGGTGCGCCGCCGGGCCGACCAGCGCCGGGCCGCCGACCGCCGCGAGCACGTCGTAGAGCCGGGTTGTCGCCTCCAGGTTCCAGTGTTCGGGCGCCCCGCGCCGATACCAGTCACGCAGGCGCGCGAGTTCGCCCGGCCCCGTCGCGGCGGTGAGCGGCGCGATCCGCTCCCACTCCGCGTCCGAGGCGACGAGGATCGCCCGCGCCCGGTCCGACGCCGCGATGAAGCCCTGCACCGCCGCCCGGTTGCGCGCCGCGAAAGCGTCCGAGAACGCCCAGCCCACGAACGGCACGCCGCGCGGGATGCCCAGCGCCTCGACCGCGTCCTCCATCGCCAGCACCCGGCGCTGCCCCGCCGCCTCCGCCCGCGCGGCGAAGGGCCAATAGGTCAGCACCGCGTCGAGCCGCCCCGCCGTCAGCTGCTCCGCGATCAGCGGGGGCGGGCCGAAGCTCTTGTCGGCCGTCTGGTCCAGATCCAGATCCAGCGTCCGCTGCGCATAGGCACGGAGCAGCAGCCAGCTCTTGTCGAGCGGGCTGCCGGCGATGCCGAGTCGCCGGCCGCGCAGGTCCGCCACCGTCCGCACCGGCGAAGCTCCTGGCGCCATCACCGCGCCCAGCGCGCCCGAGGTG
>CAHJXG010000455.1 GCA_903644035.1 Rhodospirillales bacterium | reverse complement strand
CGGCGCCCTGGCTGGCCTCCAGCGCCGGGAAGGCGGGCGCCTGGGCCAGCGCGGGCGCGGCGAGCGCCAGGGCGAGCAGCGACGCGCTGAGTTGGATGCGGATGACGGCCTCCTGTCGGGGTCGCGCCTCGGGGCGGGCGCGTGCGGCGCCATCTAAGGCCATGCCGCGCGGGGATGGCAACCGTCTCCGGGCGGCAACGGGAGCCGCCGGCGTCAATGCGCCGAGGAGTGGCCGAACGTCGCGAGCGACTCCCGGATCTGCTCGGCGTCGGACTGCTTCAGGATGCGCGCCGTCAGCCGCTGGCAGTCGTCGATCGTCGTGCCGCGCACCGCCTGCTTCACCCGCGGCACCGCGGATGCGTTGGTGCTGAAGCTGCGCAACCCCAGGCCGAGCAGCAGCGGCGTCATGTCGGGGTTGGCGGCCATCTCCCCGCAGACCGACACCGGGATGCGGTGCGACGCGGCGCCCGAGATCGTCATCTGGATCAGCCGCAGCACGCCGGGATGCAGCGAATCGTAGAGTTCCGCGACCTCCATCTCCCCGCGGTCGACGGCGAGGGCGTACATGCAGAGGTCGTTGGTGCCGATGGCGAAGAACTCGGCCTCGGCCGCGAGCATGTCGGCGCAGAGGGCGGCGCCGGGCGTCTCGACCATGATCCCGAGCGGCGGCAGGGGGGCGGGCAGCGTGACCCCGCGCTCCCGGAGGCGGTCCGCCACGCGATGGTAGATCGCCTTTGCCGTCCGCACCTCGGCGACGTTCGTCACCATGGGCAGCAGCACGCGGACCGGTCCCGCCTGGCCCGCGCGCAGGATGGCGGCCAGCTGCGTCTCGAACAGCTCCGGCTGGCGGAGCAGGAGCCGGATGCCGCGCAGGCCGAGCGCCGGGTTGCTGTCGACCAGCTCGGGCACCAGGCCCGCGTTGACCAGGGCCTCGATCTCCTTCTCGCCGCCCCAGTCGAGGACGCGGATGGTGACGGTGTCGCCCGCCATGGTCTCGATGACGTTGCGGTAGGTGCGGGCCTGCTCGTCCTCGGTCGGCACCGTGTCGCGGTTCATGAACAGGAACTCGCTGCGCAGCAGGCCGATGCCGTTCGCGCCGGATTGGGCGATCATGGGAAGCTCGACCGGCAGCTCCAGGTTGGCCTGCAGGCTCACGGCCTCGCCATCGAGGGTGACGCAGGCCAGCCGGCGCAGGCGGCCCAGCCGCTGCCGGTCCCGCGCGAAGCTCGCCACCGCCCGGCGCGCGCCGGACAGGCTCGTGCCGCTCGGGTTCAGGATCACGGTGCCCACCACCCCGTCCACCACCGCCGTCGTGCCGGCCCGCAGGTCCGCCAGCAGCCCCGGCACCCCGAGCACCGCGGGGATGCCCAGCGCGCGCAGCAGGATCGCGGTGTGCCCGTCGGTCCCGCCCTCCTCCGTCGCGACGCCCGCGATCCGTGCCGGGTCGATCAGCGCGGCGTCGGAGGGGCGGAGGCCCTCGGCGATCAGCACGGCGCCCTGCACCGCGCCGGCGAAGCTGCGGAACGGCGCGCGGGTCAGGTTGCGGACCAGGCGGCGGCCGATCTCCCGCACCTCGTCGGCCTGTCGCGCCGCAGTCCCATCGTCCGACGCGGCGGTGAGCGTCGCGGAGATGGCGTTCGCCTCCTCCATGACCGCGGTCTCGGCCGAGACGAGGCGGTCCTCGATCCGCTTTCGCGCGCCGCGAAGCAGCCGGGACGGGCCGAGCATCTGGATGTAGGCGTCGAGCAGCGGCGCGATCTCGCCCTGGCTTTCCTCCGGCAGGACGACGAGGCGGCCTCGCAGCTTCATCAGCTGCTTGCGCGATTGCAGGACCGCCGCGTCCAGCCGGGCGCCCTCGGCCTGGATGTCGGCGGCGTGGATCTTGTGCCGGGTTACCTGGGGCGGCGATTCCGTTGTGCGGAACACCGGGCCGATGGCGACGCCGGCGCAGGCGGCGATGCCGAACAGGCGCCGCTCCGGCGGCTGGTCGCCGCACCCGGGCGGCAGGGGACGCCCCGGCTGCCCGGCGTCAGTCCCGTTCATTGAACCCGGCTTCCACGAGGGCGGCCAGGGCGTCCACCGCCTCCTTGGCGTCCCAGCCGTCCGCCTGAAGCTCAAGCTGCGAGCCTTTTCCGGCGCCCAGCATCATGAGGCCCATGATCGACCGCGCCGAGACGGCCTGCCCGTCGCGCACCACGTCGACCGACGCGCCATACCGCTCGGCCAGCGTGACGAACTTCGCGGCGGCCCGGGCGTGCAGCCCGCGGGCGTTGGAGATGGTCACGGTGCGCGTGACCAGCGTGGGACTGCTCGGCGGCGGCTCGCTCACCAGCCTGGCCGCCCCGGCCTAGCCACAGGTGTTCGGCTTCTTGCAGGATTGCAGGACGTGCGACGCGGCGGCGATGTACTTGCGCCCGGCCGTCTGCGCGCAGTCGACGCACTCGCCCAGCGTCTGGCTCGACCGCACCTTCGCCAGCTTGACCAGCATGGGAAGGTTGACGCCGGAGATCACCTCGACCCCATCGCGGCACATCATGGAGATCGCGAGGTTGCTCGGCGTCCCGCCATACATGTCGGTCAGCAGCACCACGCCGTCCCCGGTATCCACCTGCGCGATGCTCTGACGGATGTTGGAGCGGCAGCCCTCCATGTCATCGTCAGGCCCGATGCAGACCGTGGCGACGTTTCGTTGGGTGCCCACGACATGCTCCATCGCCAGACGAAGCTCGTCGGCAAGGCGCCCATGGGTCACCAGCACAAGGCCGATCATCGCGCTGCCTTACGCCTCCCTGGCCGGACGCGGCGCGGGCAGGTCCACGTCGTCCGCCGGTGGGGCCGGCGCTAATCCCTCTCGCTCCAGTTCACGATGCGTCACGGTCACGCGCCACTCCCTTTGCTCGGCCTGGTTGCCAGATGGCGCAGGCAGGATGCGGGCCAAGAGGTCCACAATATGCACGGAGCGGTGCCGCCCGCCGGTGCATCCGACCGCGATCGTGGCATACTTCTTACCCTCTTGCACGAAACGAGGCAGAACCAGGGTGAGCATCGTCTTGATGCTGGTGATATAGCCATCGAAATCCGGATCGGCCTCGATGTAGGAGGCGACGGCCTCATCCAGCCCGGTCCTGGGCCGCAGCACGGGATCATAATGCGGGTTGCGCAGAAACCGAGCGTCAAACACCATGTCGGCTTCGCGGGGCAGACCCGCGGGGAACGCGAAAGAGACGAGCGACACGGACATTCCCGGTTGCTGGACGCCGGTCGGGAGGCCGGGACGGAACCGCGTCTCGATCACTTTTCGCAGCTCGGCCAAGGGAAGGTCGGAGGTGTCGATCACCAGATCGGCCTGCTTCCGCAGCGACCGGGTCAGCTCGGCCTCCTCGGCGATGCCGTCGAGCACGCGGCCCTGGGGCGAGAGCGGATGCCGGCGCCGGGTCTCGGTGAACCGCCGGAGAAGCACGGTGTCGTCCGCCCAGGCATAGACCAGCTCCGGCCGCAGCTTGGGGTTCTGGCAGAGCGTCGCGAGCGTCGACAGCACCAGGTCGGGATCGAACCCGCGGCTGCGCGCGTCCAGCCCGATGGCGAGCGGCCGTTCGCTGCGGATCACCAGGTCGGACACCATGGTCAAGGGCGGATTGTCGACCGCCTCGTATCCAAGGTCCTCCAGCGCGCGTAGGATCGAGGCCTTGCCGGCGCCGGACAGGCCGCTGACCAGGACGACGCGCAGCGCCGTCACGCAAACGCCCCGGCCACCTGGGCGACCCGCAGCAGGGCGCAGTCGAGCGCCAGGGCGACCCGAAGCGGCGCCGAGCACTGGGCGGGGTCGATCGACACCAGCGGGAGCGCCGTCTCCGGGTGCCGGGCGGGGCTTGGCATCCGCGGCGGCTTTGCCAGCTGGACCGCGAGCGCGAGCCGGGTCTGCTTCACGAAGGGCCACCGCATGATGCCAAGGCCGCGCACCTCCATCAAACCTGCCAGGCGATCCGGTGCCCATGCCAGACCATCCTCAATGCAGACCTGGTCGTCGGCAACAAGCACAAAGCCATGATCAAACAAGCGCAACAAAAGATCAGATTTTCCAACGCCCGATGGTCCCAAAAGCAGCACGCCATAATCATCGCGGGCGGCGCAGCTTCCATGAATTTGCATGACGCCCGTTGTGTGGCCCGAATTGCGTCCGAATGGAAGCGTCTTGTCGATCTGGGGCGGAGCGCCTGCCGCAAGTCCTTTGATCCCCTCGGTTTCACATGGAACCCGTCAGGCATGGGGGAGGCGCACGATGAACCGCGCGCCCAGGACGCGGCCGGCATCATCCACCCGGTTCTCCGCGGCGATGCGGCCCTTCAGGGCTTCCACGATCTGCCGGCTGATCGAGAGTCCCAGGCCGGAATGCTGGCCGAACTGCTCGCCGGCCGGGCGCTCGGAGTAGAAGCGGTCGAAGACATGCTCCAGTTTCGCCGCCGGGATGCCCGGGCCCTCGTCGGACACGCTGATCTCGACGATGGCGCCGGTCTCGCGCGCCTGCAGGCAGATCCTGCCGTTGGCGGGCGAGAAGCTGCGGGCGTTGCCGATCAGGTTGCGCAGCACCTGGACCAGGTGGCCCTCGACCGCCTGCACGAGCAGCGGCGTGCTGGGCGCGTCGAGGACGATGACCGGATCGTCGTCCCCGCGCGTGGCGTCATGGATCTCGGCCAGCGTCGCCAGGATCGACCCCACGTCAATCGCCTCCGTCTTCGTGCGCGACAGCTCGGCATCGACCCGGCTCGCGTCGCTGATGTCGGTGATCAGGCGGTCGAGGCGCACGACGTCCTCCGAGATGATCGCCAGCAGGCGGCGCTGCTGGTCGGGGTTGTCGATGCGCCGCAGCGTCTCGATCGCGCTGCGGATGCTGCTGAGCGGGTTCTTGATCTCGTGCGCCACGTCGGCCGCGAACCGCTCGGTCGCGTCCATCCGGCCCCACAGCGCCGCCGCGCTCTCGGTCAGGGCATGGGCCAGTTGGCCCACCTCGTCGGTGCGATGCAGCAGCACCGGGGGGACGGTGCCCGAGCGGCCGCGGCCCTCGCGCATCTCGCGCGCGGCGCCGGCCAGGCGCAGGATCGGCCGGGCGATGGTCAGCGACAGGTACCAGGAGAGCGCCACCGTCAGCACGAGCGCCAGGGCGAACAGCCCCAGGATGCTCATCCGCACCGTCAGCAGGCTGTCATCCACCTCCCGCGCCTCGCGCGTCAGCAGGACGATGCCGACCGTGCTGCGGTTGCGGATCACCGGCTCCGCCACCGTCACCAGCAGCCGGCCCTCCTGGGTGCGCCGGATGTAGGGCGGCATCTTGCGCCCCGAGTTGGAGCCGGTCATCTGCAGCTCCTCCTTGACGTTCGGCTGCCAGTCGATGCCAGCGGCGTTCGGGCTGACCTCGACGAACGGGCCCTGCGCCTTGTGCGGCAGCCAGGACATCAGCCGGTCGTAGACGGCGCCGATGGTGCCGAGCGTCCGGCTGCGCACGGCGGCGGGCGGCAGCGGCTCCGTGACGACCGCGTTGCCGGCCCCCTCCCGCACCCGGCTGTCGGCGATCAGCTGGCCGTCCGGCGCATAGAGCCGCGCCTGGGCGTTGGGCGTCGGCTCGGTCAGCCGCCGGAGCAGCGGCCGGGCCAGGTCGGGCTGGAGCGTCGGGACCTCCGGACTCTGCTCGCGCACCGCGCTCTCGCCCAGCGCCCCGGCATAGATGCGCGCCTGCTCCCGCGCCGCCTGCACCTCGGCCTCAAGCAGCCCGTTCTGGTACTGGTCGAGGTAGAGCAGCGCCGCCACCAGCAAGGCGAGCGGCAGCGCGTTGACCAGCAGGATGCGGCGCAGCAGCGGGGACACCCAGCGCGGCCCGGCGGCGCCCGCCTGCCCGCCC
>CAHJXG010000454.1 GCA_903644035.1 Rhodospirillales bacterium | reverse complement strand
AAGTCCTTCATGGAGGCGGGCGGCGCCGAGGCCCGCTCCTCCTGCCGGGTCGCGCCGCCATGCTCGGCGTTGTCGTTGTGCGCGGCATCGCTCGAGGCAGTGGCCTCAGCCTCGGCGTCCGCGGGCGGCAACGGGATGGGCTGGGCCTCGACGGGCTGGGCCTCGGTGGGCTGGTCGCGATGC
Organism: Rhodospirillales bacterium; assembly: GCA_903644035.1. Classification (GTDB taxonomy): domain Bacteria; phylum Pseudomonadota; class Alphaproteobacteria; order Acetobacterales; family Acetobacteraceae; genus CAHJXG01. Next base: position 2,718 of record CAHJXG010000454.1, on the reverse strand, counting down.
AGCGCCTCGACCGCGGACGGCTCGCTATGGCTCAGCAGCGGGATCGTCCTCGACCCAAGCTCATCCTCCTGGACCATCTCCACAACCCGCCGCAGCGCGTCGCTCCGGCCCAGCGCGTAGGCGCGGTGGAGGGCGTCCTGGATGGAGGCCGCGATCGTCTCCAACTCGTTGCTTGGCATTCCAATGTCTCCCCGGCATGGCAAGGCTAGTGTCAGGCGTTGCCCAGCACAATGCCGCCCGCGGCCGGAGGTTCCGCGACCATCCGGGCGAAGGCCGGCTGCGTTTACCCGGTCTTCATCCCCGGCGCGTATCCTGACGCGCAGACATGGCTGCCCTGCCATGCTGCGGTTGAGCAACGAATATGACGTGGCGCACGTGCCTGTGCTTCTGATGTGCAACCAGATTTCCTATATCATCAGGAACACGCCCGCCGAATGACGGCGGGATCAGCTTGCGAGGCGGATGATGGCCTGCATGGACTGCTGTTCCGATGACGTTTAAAGGCAAGGCGCCCGGCAGCGGGTCGGGGGAGATGTCGCGGCGCACGCAGTTGCTGCGCCCCTCCATCGCGCTGTCGGCCAAGCAGGTCAGCGAGGCGCGCCGGATGCGACGGGCCGGCGCCGAGCCGGACGCCATCGCCGAGGCCATGGCGCTGCCGCGCGACGAGGTGGAGAAGGCGCTGGTGCAGATGCGCTCCGCCCGGCCCGAGACGACGCGCGGCACGCTGAACGTGACGCTCGCCGCACACCGGCTGATCATGAAGGAGCGCATCGGCGAGGAGCCGATCTGGCAGACCATGGACCGGATGCTGGACGAGCTTCTCCGCCTTCGCGCCGCAGCGGCGCCACGGAGGAAGCCCGCCGCGCCGCGCCAAGATGACTTGCTTCTTCCGCTTCCTATATCCAACCCGCGGGACGCTTAGCCTCGCTGCATGAAAAGTGAGACACCACGCCGATGATCTATGCTTTGCACGACGCCGCGGCCGCATCCCTGCTGCCGGCCCGCGCCTGGGCACGCGCCGCCAGCACCTTGCTGCGCGCGACCCCGGGACCGGAGGCGCTGACCTGGGGCACCCGCGCCGTCGTGGCCTGGGCCGACGTGGCGAACGACGTGCTGCGGCCCCGCGGCAAGCCGGAGTGGAACATCAAGGTGAGCCGCGGCGCCGAGGAGCCGCTGCCCGAGACGGTCGAGCTGGATCAGCCCTTCGTCCGGCTGCTGCGCTTCCAGGCGCCCGGCGCGATCGGGCGCCGCGTCCTGCTGGTGGCGCCGATGAGCGGCCATCACGCGACCCTGCTGCGCGGCACGGTGCAGGACATGGTGGATACCGGGTTCGAGGTGTTCGTGACCGACTGGCGGGACGCCAAGATCGTGCCGCTGCTGCACGGCGACTTCGACCTGAGCAGCTACGTCGAGACCGTGATCGGCTTCCTGCAGCACCTCGGCCCCAACACGCACGTCGTCGCCGTCTGCCAGCCGGCGCCGGCGGTGATCGCGGCCGTCTCGCTCATGGCCGCCCGCAACGACCCGGCGCAGCCGCGCAGCATGGTCCTGATGGGGGGACCCGTCGATACCCGCGCGGCGCCGACCGTCGTGACCAAGCTCGCGCAGAAGCATTCAATCCAGTGGTTTGAGCAGCACGTGACCGCGACCGTGCCGCCGTGGCACCCCGGCGGATTCCGCCGGGTCTATCCGGGATTCCTGCAGCTTGCCGCGTTCATCTCGATGAATCCCGACCGTCACATCGCGGCGCATCGCAAGATGTTCGACCACCTGGTGCGCGGCGACGAGGAGAGTGCCGCCGCGCATCGGCATTTCTACGACGAGTACCTCGCCGTCATGGACGTGCCCGCCAGCTACTACCTGCAGACCGTCGAGACGTTCTTCCAGAAGCACGACCTCGCCGACGGCCGCATGACGGTGCGGGGCGAGCCGGTCACGCCCTCGGCCATCACCCACACGGCGCTGATGACGGTGGAGGGGGAGCTGGACGACATCTCCGCCCCGGGCCAGACCATCGCGGCGCAGACCATCTGCCGCAGCATCCCGTCGGAGCGCCGGGAGCAGTACTTGCAGCCCGGCGTGGGCCATTACGGCATCTTCAACGGCCGCAAATGGCGGGGAGAGATCCTGCCGCGGATCGCAGGCTTCGTCGCCGCCCACTGAGGGTGCTCGGCACGGGGCCGATCGCGAAGTCCCGTGCCGAAACCGCCGCGGCAGCATCTGGTCGGCGCAGGGTCAGGGATCTTGGTTCGGTGGGGTCCGTCTCTCCGCCTACGCGGCGCGACTCCGAAAAAAAGGCGGTGCCCGAAAGCACCGCCAAGTTTAGGGAGGAAACGTCCTGCAGCAGGATGGCAAGCCATTGTGCCGCATTCCCTACATCGGCGATGTCAGGACCGAATGCAAGCCTGGCTTCGTCAGGAATTGCTGCACCGCATCACAACCAGGAGAGTTCACCCGCGCCGCGCGGCCGACCGGCCGGTCGGCGGAACCCATTCACCGCGCTGCCGCGCCGTCCAGGCATAGCGCGCGTCGCCCTCCAGCAGATGCAGGCTGTCATGCAGGCGGTTGCGCTCCAGCCAGCCGACCGCGGCCTCAAGCTCCTGCAGCGTCATCGCCGCCCGGCTCTTGCCCAGCGCGCGCTTCAGCACCGCGTTGTAACGGTGGTAGCCGCCCTGGCCGCGCCCTTGATGCAGTGCACCCTCGTCCTCCACCGCCTGC
>CAHJXG010000453.1 GCA_903644035.1 Rhodospirillales bacterium | reverse complement strand
CGCCGCGGCCAGGCGGCGCCGACGCTCCGGCGCGGGCACCCGGCGCGCGCGCAGGCCGAACTGGATGTTCTCCGCCACCGACAGATGCGGGAACAGCGCGTAGGATTGGAACACCATGGCGATGCCGCGGGCAGCGGGCGGCAGGGCGGTGACGTCCCGCCCACCGATCCAGACCTCGCCGCCATCCGCCGTCTCAAGCCCGGCGACGATCCGCAGCAGCGTGGTCTTGCCGCAGCCGGACGGACCCAGCAGCACGGTGAAGGAGCCGGGCTGAACGTCGATGGAGACCTGGTCCAGCGCGGCCTGGGCGGCGCCGGGGAAACGGCGCGACACCTTGCGCAGCGACACGGGCGCCGCCTGGCGGAGAGGGGCTTCGATGATCGGCGTGTCACGCGGCATGAGACGCTGCTATCGCTTTGATGCGCGTGGCGATACTACAGAATAATGACCGTTTCGCGACAGATGGTGGTGAAAGCCGCCCTGCTCCGGCCGCATCCCACCTACGCCTTCGCCGTCCCGCGGGTCAGGCGGAGGAGCCGGATGCCGGTGATCAGCGTGACGGCCGAGGCTCCGACCGCGGCTCCGATCAGGATCGGGCCGAGCCAGCCCAGCCAGGCCAGCGGCCCCATCAGGTAGAGCGCGTCGTCGGGATCGAAGCCCCACCGGCCGGAATAGGCCTTGGTGCCGGGCGGGCTGCGCCGTTCCAGCAGCACGCTGAGCACGCTGCCCAGGAACACGGCGGCGCCGCTGACCAGGCCGAGCGGGACCGCCCAACCGCCCAGCCACGAGTGGCGCAGGCCGATGCCCACGCTCAGGAAGAACAGCGTGTTGACGCCGATGTCCGAATAGTAGTCGTAGACATGGCCGCCCGGAGTGCCCAGCCCGCCGAGCCGCGCCAGCTCGCCGTCCGCCCGGTCCAGCAGGGCGGAGACGAGCCATGCGGCGCCGCCCCATGCCATCCCCGCCCGGCTGCCCTCGGCGAAGCACGCGCAGGCGCCGACGCCGGACAGCAGGCGCAGCGTGGTCAGGTGGTTGGGCGTCACCCGCCCGCCGATCAGCAGCCGCACGAGAGGGCGCACCGCGAGGTGGGTCCAGGAGCCGCCGCTCACGACGCCGACTCCGGCAGGGGATGCGGGGGGCGCCGCGCCTCCAGGCGCTGCCAGGCGATCAGGCTGGGCACGCCGAGCGCCACCTCACGCAGCCGCTTCATCAACGACAAGGCAAGGGCGACGTCCGGGGCCAGGCCAAAGAGCTGGCAGACGACGATGTAGCCGCCTTCCTGCACCCCGAGCGCGCCGGGCACCGCGAACGCCGCCGCCTTCAGGGCCTGGCCGAGGCTCTCGATCACCAGGCCGGGTCCGAGGCCCACGTCATGGCCGAGGAAATGCAGGGCGAGGCAAACCTCGACGCCGCCCAGCAGCCACGACACCAGGTGCCATGCCGCCGACAGCGCGACGCGCGAGGGCGCGCGATAACAGGCGATCAGCGTCTCGTGGAGGCCCTCCGCCTGCGCCGGGCCGGTCCATCCAAAGGCGCGCCCCAGCCGCCCCAGCCCTTTCTCGATGAGGTTGGAGGCGCCGAGCCACTGCACCCCCAGGAAACCGACCACGGCCAGCACGGCGACACCCAGCCCGCTCGCGATGGGGCCCGCAATGCCGTCGCCACCACCGCCGCCGATCAGCAGGCCCAGGCCCAGCAGGGTAAAGGCGATCTGCGTCACCACCTCGATCGTGAGGTCGGCGATCGACCCGGCGATGGCGGAGGACAGCGGCACGCCCCGGCGCTGCAGGAGGCGGGCCGCGACGAACTCCCCCCCGATCTGCGCGACGGGCAGAAGGTTGTTCACGCCTTCCCGGATCCAGCGCAGGGCCACGAAGTCGCGCAGGCTGGGCTGCGGCACGGTCGGCCCGGCAATCGCCCGCCACGCCGCGGCGGAGAACACGACCTGCACCAGGTGAAAGGCGACCACGGCGGCCATGCCGAGCCAGCCAGCCCGGCCCAGCAAATCCAGTATTTGCCCGATGCCGTAGCTCTGCAGCAGCCAGGCGGCGAGCGCGACGCCGGCGATGCTGCCCAGAGCGGCGCCAAGCTTCACGCGCGGCCCCCGCCCGCCGTTCGGGCCGGGCATCGGGAAGCACGGCTCCTCTGCCTATGGGGAGCCAGCGCCCCCGACCTGGCCCACGCCATCACGTCCAACATCGGCCTGGGTTCACGAAGCACGGTTCATGAGGCATGATTCATGAAGCACTGGGACAACCTCGATCTCCTGCGCCTCATCGCAACGTCGGCGGTGGTTTACGGGCAGGGCCGGGTGTTGTCCACCGACGCCGGGCCACGCCCTTCGGGACTGTCCCAAGGCACGCCGTCGAGCGCGGCCTTGCAGCGACATCCCGTTGACCCTCCAGCCGGGCGGTCCAATACTGCCCCACTCCAAAGGTGGAGGCGGCCAAGATGCCGATGCGGGCTTCGGATCTGATCGCCTGCACGGAACGCCGCGCCGGGCAAGCGAAGTGGCGCCCCGAGGCGGGCGCGTGAACTTCGACCCGCCGCCGGTCCAGATCGGGACGCGCGTCCACACGGAGATGCCGTCGCGGTTCCGCCGGGCCACCGTCACCGACTGGTCCCGCGCGAACAAGCGCGGCGAGACGGTGGACAGCTTCCTCGAAGGCCCGTGCTTCGATCCCGACGGCAACCTGTACGTGACCGACATCCCGCATGGCCGCGTCTTCCGCATCCGCCCGGATGGCGAGTGGGACCAGGTGGCCGAGTACGACGGCGAACCCAACGGACTCGCGCGCCATCCGGACGGGCGGCTGTTCATCGCCGACTACAAGCAGGGCCTGCTGGCGCTCGACCCCGGCACGGGCCGGGTCGAGCCTGTCCTGGCCCGGCGCAACAGCGAGCGCTTCAAGGGCATCAACGACCTGCAATTCGCCGGCAACGGCGACCTGTACTTCACCGACCAGGGCCAGACCGGGCTGCAGGACCCGACCGGGCGCGTGTTCCGGTTGACGGCTGACGGCCGGCTCGACTGCCTGCTGTCCAACGGGCCGAGTCCCAACGGCCTGGCGCTGTCGGCGCAGGAGGACGTGCTGTTCGTCGCCATGACGCGGGACAACGCCGTGTGGCGGCTGCCGCTGCTGCCGGACGGCGGCACGGCCAAGGTCGGGCGGTTCGCGCAGTTCCGCGGCACCAGCGGGCCCGACGGGATGGCGGCCGACCGGGCGGGCAACGTGCTGCTGGCGCACGCCTCGCTGGGCGCCGTGTTCGTGCTCGGACCCCAGGGCGAGGTCGTCGCCCGGATCGCCTCGTGCCGGGGTGCCACCGTGACTAACCTGGCGTTCGGCGGTGCTGAGCGGCGCACGCTGTTCATCACCGAGTCCGCGAGCGGGAGCGTGCTTGCGGCCGATTGGGACGTGGAGGGCCTGCCGCTCGCGGCGTGAGGCGCGGTCCCAGGATCTGGGCGGACGCAGGGGACGGTCCACGTTTGACCATGGGCCG
>CAHJXG010000452.1 GCA_903644035.1 Rhodospirillales bacterium | reverse complement strand
GTGTCGCCGATCAGCCGCGCCTTCGCCCCGATGGTCCGGGAGGCGCGCTTCGACGTCTGCGAGATGGCCATCGTCACGGTCCTGCAGGCCCGCGCCTACAACAAGCCGCTGGTGCTGCTGCCCGTGACGATGGCGGCGCGATTCCAGGAGGGCGCCTTGCTGTGCCGGGCCGACAGCGCCGTCGCCGGGCCGGCGGACCTGGCGGGCCGCCGGGTAGGGGTGCGCGCCTACAGCCAGACGACGGGCATGTGGCTGCGCGGCATCCTCCGCGAGGACCACGGCGTCCGGCCGGAGGACGTGCGCTGGATCACGTTCGAGGGCGCGCACGTCGCCGAATACCAGGACCCGCCCTGGGCCACGCGGGCCGCGCCGGGACAGGACATGCTCGCCATGCTGCACGCGGGCGAGCTGGATGCGGCCATTTTCGGCAACGACATGCCTGACGACCCGGCGCTCCGCCCCGTCTTCCCGGACCCGGCCGCCGCGGGGGAGGCGTTCTGGCGCAAGAACGGCTTCGTTCCCGTGAACCACTTGGTGACGGTCCCGCGCAGGCTGGCCGACACGCGCCCCGACCTGGTGGCCGAGCTGCTGCGCATGTTCCGGGCGGCGCGTGGCGTCGGCCGCGACGCCCTGCCGATGGGCCGCGCCGCCCTGCAGCCCGCCATCGACCTGGCGCTGCGCTATTCCGCCGAGCAGGGCCTGTTGCCCAAGCCCTTGGCCGCCGACGCAGTGTGGGACGGGCTGCCCCCGGAGGAACGCCGATGATCATCGACTGCCACGGCCATTACACGACCGCGCCGGCCGCCCATGATGGGTGGCGGAACGCGCAGACGGCCGCATTCAAGGCCGGCGGCGACCCCGACCCGGCCTATCCCGCCATCTCCGACGACGAGATACGGGACACGATCGAGCGCAACCAGCTCCGCCTGCTGCGCGAGCGCGGCGCCGACATGACGATCTTCAGCCCCCGCGCCTCCACCATGGCCCATCATGTCGGCGACGAGGCCGTGAGCCAGGCCTGGACGCGCCGCTGCAACGACCTGATCAAGCGCGTGGTGGACCTGTTCCCCGAGACGTTCGTGGGGGTGTGCCAGTTGCCGCAATCACCGGGCGTCCCGATCAGCCACGCAGTCGCCGAGCTGGAGCGGTGCGTGACCGAACTCGGCTTCATCGGCTGCAACCTCAACCCGGACCCGTCCGGCGGCCACTGGTCCGGCCCGCCGCTGACCGACCGCGCCTGGTATCCCTTCTTCGAGAAGATGGTCGAGCTGGACGTGCCGGCGATGGTCCACGTGTCCGGGTCCTGCAACGCCAACTTCCACGCCACCGGCGCCCACTACATCAACGCCGACACGACGGCGTTCATGCAGTTCCTGGAGGGCGACCTGTTCCGGGATTTCCCGACGCTGCGTTTCATCATCCCGCACGGGGGCGGCGCGGTGCCGTACCATTGGGGCCGCTACCGGGGGCTGGCGGACATGCTGAAGCGCCCGCCGCTTGCCGAGCACGTCATGCGCAACGTGTTCTTCGACACCTGCGTCTATCACCAGCCCGGCATCGACCTGCTGTTCCGCGTCATCGACGTGGACAACATCCTGTTCGGCTCGGAAATGGTGGGGGCGGTGCGCGGGATCGATCCTGAAACCGGGTTCCCGTTCGACGACACCAAGCGCTACGTCGATGCGCTGCCCATCCCGGAGGCGGACAAGCGCAAGGTGTTCGAGGGCAACGCAAGACGGGTGTTCCCGCGCCTCGACGCCATCCTGGTGGGGCAGGGTCGATGACAAGGCGGATGGCCCGCCGCGACCCGGACGCCCCATGCCGGCGCCGTCGCGGCCGGGTCGTCAGGCCTGCACGCCCCAGCGGCGGATCGTGCGGCGCTCGATGGTGCGGAACACCAGGTTCTCGACCGCGAGCCCAATGACGATGACGGTCAGCAGCCCGGCGAACACCGCGGGGATGTCGAGCACGTTGCGGTTCTCGAAGATGAACCAGCCCAGCCCGCCCTGACCGGAGGACACGCCGAACACCAGCTCGGCCGCGATCAGGGTGCGCCAGGCGAACGCCCAGCCGATCTTGAGGCCGGTGAGGATCGACGGGAAGGCGGCCGGGATCAGGATCAGGAAGACGTAGCGCAGCCCGCGCAGCTCGTAGTTTCGCCCCACCATGCGCTGTGTCTGCGACACGCCGAGGAACCCCGCATGCGTGTTGAGCGCCACGGCCCAGAGCACCGAATGCGTCAGCACGAACACCAGGCTGCCCATGCCAAGCCCGAACCAGATCAGCGCCAGCGGCAGCAGCGCGATGGCGGGAAGCGGGTTGAACATCGCGGTCAGCGTCTCGAGGATGTCCGTCCCGATCCGCGTGTTGATCGCGACGACCGTCAGGATCGCCGCGAGCACGACGCCGCTGCCGAAGCCGACAACCAGGACGCGCAGGGAGGTCCATGTCCGCGCCGGCAGGCTGCCATCCCGGACATGGTCCACGACCGCACCCAGCGTGTCCGTCAGCGTGGGAAACAGCAGCGGGTTGTCCAGGATGCGTGCATAGCCCTCCCAGGCCAGCGCCAGCGCGACGATGATCACCGTCTTGCGCAGCGTCGCGTTGTCCCACAGCCGCCGCCACGCCGTGACCGGCCGGCTGACCTCCGGCACCGCCGTGCTCGATGGCGCATAGAGCACCACGCGCGGCTCAGGCATGTTCGGCCATCGCAGGCAGACCGGCGCCGGCGTCTCCCGCCGGCGCGAACAGCAGGTCGTGGATGCGCTGTTCCAGCTGGGCGGCGACCTCGGGGGTCGCCTGGCCCACGTCCTCCACGTCCGCCCTCACCTGGCCTGGATGCGGCGAGAGCAGCAGGATGCGCGAGCCGATCTTGATGGCCTCGCCGATCGAATGGGTGACGAACAGCACGGTGAACCGGGTGTCGTCCCACAGGCGCAGCAGCTCGTCCTGCATCTGGCGCCGGGTGAGCGCGTCCAGCGCGGCGAACGGCTCGTCCATCAGCAGGATGTCGGGCTCCATCGCCATGCCGCGCGCGATGGCGACGCGCTGCTTCATGCCGCCGGACAGGGTGTGCGGGTGGCTGTGGGCGACGCGGGTGAGATGCACCTTCTCGACGTAGTGCATGGCCTTCTCGGTCGCGGCGCGCGCGCTCATCCGGCGTGCCGCCCGCAGCGGGAACGCCACGTTCTCCAGCACCGTCTTCCAGGGCAGCAGCTGGTCGAACTCCTGGAACACCATCATGCGGTCCGCACCGGCGCCGCACACCGGATGGCCCTTGATGCGGATCTCGCCCTCGTCAGGCATGATGTAGCCGCCGACCGCCTTCAGCAGCGTGGACTTGCCGCAGCCGGAGGGACCCAGCAGCACATACCGGTCCCCCTGCTCGACGTGGAAGCTGACCCGGTGGGTCGCCGTCACCACGGCACGGTCGGTCCGGTAGCGCAGGGTGCAGCGGTCGACCTCCAGCAGCCGCGCCATGTCAGCTGCCGTCCAGGTCCTGCGCGACCGGCAGGAAGTAGTCGGTCCAGGCCTTGGGCATCGTCTTCAGCAGCCCGACCTCGTGCATGTGCTCGGCGAAGCGCATCGTGCCCTGCGGCTTCGTCTTGAAGTCCATCATGCCCGGCTCCTTCAACATGGACAGGAGGTCATCGATGGTCGTGGGGTCCTTGGATTCCCGGCGATAGATGGCGACGGCTTCCGGCGTATGGTTCTGGATCAGATCCAGCGCGTCCGCGGATGCTTCCTTGACCGCCTGGACCAGCTTGGGATTCGCACTGGCGAAGCGGGTCGTCGTGAACATGACGGCGACCGTGAGCGGCGTGCCCATGATCTGCTGCGAGTCGGTCACGACATGGGCGCCGGGCACCCGGCGCAGCTCCCCGAACACGAAGGGCGGGGCAGAGAAGTGGCTGGTGATCTCGCCATTCGGGTCCAGCATCGCGCCGGTCGCGTCGGGGTGGCCGAGCTGCACCGTGTTGGTGTCCAGCCGCGCGCCCTGGCCGGGACCGAACACCTGCTTGCACGCGATCTGAAGCAGGATCGCCTGGGTCGAGATGCGCACCGTCGGCAGCGCGATCTTGTCTTGCGGCGTGTAGTCCCGCAGCGTCTTGATGTTCGGGTTGCGCGTGATCAGGATCAGCGGCTCGGCCGATGTGGCGACGATGCCCTTCACGCCGCCGCGCGTGCGGTCCCACAGCAGCAGCATGTTGCCGACGCCGGTGTTCACGACGTCCACCGAGGCCGACAGCAGCGCGTCCGTTGCGTTGCCGCCGCCGTTAAAGCCGACCCATTCGACCTTCAGGTTCGGCACGCCCAGGGCCGCGGCCCGGGCCTCGATGAGGTGGTTTGCCTCCATGATGTAGGTCGGCATGTAGATGATGCTGGGCTGTCTCGTGATCCGGATGACCGGCCGATCCTGCGCCAGCGCCCCTGCCGAGAGCAGCATTCCAACCGCCAGGCACAGCCCCCGGAACCGCTTGTGCATCGTCGTTCCCTCCCGCGCCATTGTCGCGGCGCGTGCTTGTTGGCGTCAGGCGGCGGCCGCCTGAACGCGCATATTCGCCAGCTTAGCGCAGCCCCTCATGGCGCACAATTCGTGCCGCGCATAGAGGATCGCGGCCGGCCCCTCTGGACTTCAGCCCCCAATCATTGCGAATACATCGTCGCAAGACGGCAAAAATTTCCAGAAAGATGAAGTGCCATGACGACAGTCCTGCTGACCGAAATGATCGACCAGGCTGGGATTGACCTGATGGCGGCCCGCCCCGGCTGCCAGGTGATTGTGGCGCCTCCTGGTGACCCGGCATTCGAGGCGGCCTTGCCGGAGGCCTTGGCCATCGGCGTGCGCGTGGCGCGGCTCGACGCGGCCCTGGTCTCGCGGGCGCCGAAGCTGCGCGTCGTTGCCAAGCACGGCGTCGGGTTCGACAACATCGACGTCGGCCATCTTGCCGGGCGGGGCATTCCCGTCACGGTCACGGCGGACGCCAACAGCATCTCGGTCGCCGAGCATACGATGACGCTGATGCTCGCTGCCGCGAAACGGTTGCGCGAGTACGACGGCGCCGTCCGGCAGGGCGACTGGGACTTCCGCAAATCGGCACGGGCCGTCGAACTGGCCGGCCGCCGGGTGCTGGTGGTCGGGTTCGGCCGCATCGGCCGCCGGGTCGCCGCGTTGTGCCGGGCTTTCGGCCTTCACGTGCTGGTCCATGACGTCTCGCCCACGGCCGTCCAGCACGCGGCGGCCGCGGGATACGAGTGCGTCGCTGATCTCGATGCAGGGCTTGCGCGGGCCGATGTCCTCACGCTGCACATCCCGTTCAACCGCCGCAACGCCATGCTGCTCGACGCCGTGCGCCTGGGCCGCCTCCCGCCCGGCGCCATCGTCGTCAACTGCGCGCGCGGCGGCCTGCTGGACGAAGCAGCCCTGGCGCAGGCCCTGTCCAGCGGCGCCATCGGGGCCGCGGCGCTCGACGTGTTCGGGCAGGAACCGATGGCGGCCGGCCATCCTCTGGTCGAGTTCGGCAACGTCGTGCTCACCCCGCACAGCGCCGCGACGACGCATGAGGGCGCGCGCGCCATGGCCGTGGCGATGGCGCACAACATCCTCAACGGCATCGACGGCCGGCTCGACCCGTCCTGCATCGTCGACCCGGCCGACGCGGCATGACCGGCAACGCTGTCGCGTTTCCAGTCAGGGCGACATTGGCCTAGACTCTTGCCTCGCCGACGATCGACTTGAGGATCGAGGCGCCCAGCGTGTACTTCGGGTCCACCATGTTCCCCAGTCGCACCCGGCCGCACTGGGTCAGCAGCATGTAGGCGTCCAGCTCGTCGAACCCGAACTCCGCGGCCATCCAGCGGACCAGCTCGCGATAGGCGATGCGGGCCGCGTCCTCCATCGGCCGGCCGGAGCCGATGGTCATGAAGAAGTCGGCGGTCTCCAGCCGCGGCCAGGCGAGCGTCCAGCCCTTGATCAGGTCGACCTGCACCACGGTGTGCGTCGGATGCTCCAGCGCCACGCCGCAAAGCTCGCCGTCGCCCTGGGTCGCGTGGCAGTCCCCGAGGAACAGCAGCGCGCCCGGGACGTTGACCGGAAGGTAGATCACCGAGCCGGGCGCCACGTCCGGCAGGTCCATGTTCCCGCCGTAGTAGTCCGGCACCAGCGACGAGATCGCCTCGATCTGCGGCGAGGTGCCGATGGTGCCGATGAACGGCTGATACGGCAGGGTGATCGTGTCGCTCCACTTCACGCCGCCCTCGACCGTGACCTCGAGCTTCTTCACCCGCTCCGGCAGCGGGCTGTTCAGAAGGGCGGTGGCGCCGGTGCCCACCAGGCCGCCGAACTCCGGGATCACGCAGGTGGTTCCCACCGGCTGCGGCCCGCGCGGGCGGATCGAGTGGATGTGGACGGCGAGGCAATCGCCCCGCTCCGCCCCGTTCACGTAGATCGGGCCGTTCTGCGGATTGAGGAACGGGAAGTTCAGGATCTCGCTCGGCCTGTCGGTCTCGTGCAGGATCCTGCCCTCGAACGCGTCATGGGTCTCGCAGGAGATCACGTCGCCGGGCTCGACGGTCAGCACCGGGCTGGCGAACGGCCCGTAGACGTAGTGGTATGTCCCCTGCGCCGCCTCGGTGATCTCGTGGCGGCGGCCCGCCCGGCCGGCGGCGACGCCTCTGCGAGCCATGATGGAGCTCTCGACCCAAGACATCCTCGTCCCTCCTGTTCTGTCAAACGGCCCCCCTGTTAAACGGCCAGGTAGCGCCGCACCGTGTCGCGGTCGTCCAGCATCTCCGGCGTAAGCTCGGCGACCATGCGCCCCTTGTCCATGACGTAGCAGCGCTGGGCCATCGCGCGGATCATGTCGATGTTCTGCTCGACCAGCACGATCGTGAGCCCGTCCTGGCGGTTGAGCTCGACGCCGATGCGGGCGATGTCCTGCACGATCGAGGGCTGGATGCCCTCGGACGGCTCGTCCAGCAGCATCAGCGCCGGGCGGCCCACCAGCGCGCGGCCGATTGCCAGCTGCTGCTGCTGCCCGCCGGACATCGTGCCCGCCACCTGCCGCCGGCGTTCCCACAGGATCGGGAAGCTCCGGTACATGCGCTCGTAGTCGGCCGTCCTGCCGCCGCCGATGGCCTCGCCGACCGCCAGGTTCTCCTCGACGCTCATGCGCGGGAACACGTCGCGGCCCTGCGGCACGTAGCCGATGCCGAGCCGGGCGCGCCGGTGCGCCGCCACGGCACTGATCTCGGCCCCGCGAAACCGGATGGAGCCGGCGTCGGCAGGCAGCAGCCCGATCAGCGCCTTGATCAGCGTGGACTTGCCGACGCCGTTCCGCCCGATCACCGCGACGATCTCCCCGGCGCCGACGTCGAGGTCGACGCCCTGCAGGACCGGCTTGCCGCCATAGCCGCAGCGCAGCTCACGCACCGACAGCAGCGGCGGCTCACCCATGGCCGGCGCCGTGCGCATGGCCCTGGCCGAGGTAGATCTCGGCGACGCGCTCGTCGGCGACGATGCTGTCGATGCTGCCCTGCGCGAAGATGCGGCCGAAGTGCAGCACCGTCACCCGGGTCGCCACCTGGCGGACGAACTCCATGTCGTGCTCGACCGCCAGCACGGTCATGCCGTCGGCGTTGAGCGCTTTGATCATCTCGCCGGTGCCGCGCGTCTCCTCGGCCGACATGCCCGCGGTGGGCTCGTCCAGCAGCAGCAGCTTCGGCTTCAGGCTCACGGCCATGCCGATCTCCAGCCACTGCTTCTGGCCGTGGCTGAGGTTGCCGGCGCGCTGGCCCGCGTCCCGCGTGAGGTTCAGGAACTCCAGCTGCCGCCGGATCTCGCCAGCCAGGCTGTGGCCTTCGAGGTGGTGCTGCAGCGCGATCTCCAGGTTCTGCCGGACGCTGAGCGCCTTGAAGATGCC
>CAHJXG010000451.1 GCA_903644035.1 Rhodospirillales bacterium | reverse complement strand
GACCGGCGTGGCCGGAGGGCGCGGCCCCGGCGGCGCGTAGGTCGCAAAGCCGGCAGACGGCGGCGGGGGCAGCGGCAGGTAGCCCGGCGGCGCGTAGACGACAGGCGGCGGGTAGGGATAGGGATAGGGCGCTGCGTAGGGGTAGTACCCATACGGGTAGGCATAGGGATAGGGATTATACGGGTAGGGCCGCGCCACGGCGGACCCGACCACGGTGCCGACGCCCAGCCCCAGAACGGTGCCGAACAGGAAACCGCCGCCTCCGGCCGCTGCCGGCCTTGGCAAGGCGGTGCAGATCGAGGCCGCCGCCAAACCTGCGCACAGGAACTTCTTCATGACAAATCGCTCTGATCAGAGAAACTCGGATCGCTGTGAGTTTGATGCTCAAATGCGGAAATCAATTTCCCTCGTCTGACACATATTCGCGAACGCAGGGGGCGGCGCATCGCGCGGCGCGTTCCAGGCGTGCGAGGGCGGCCTCTTTGAAACCCAGGACACCATCCTCCGCGCCTGTTGCCTGTATCGAGTGGAGTGAGCGATGAAGCGGAGAGTGGCGCTGCTGGCGCTGTGCGGGTTCCTTGGCCTGGCGGGACCGGGGCGGGCTGCGAGCATCTCGGGCCAGAGCCTGCCTGACACCTACCCGTTGGCCGGGCAAAGCCTGGTGCTGAACGGGCTTGGCATCCGGACGCTGACCATCTTCAAGGTGAAGGTCTATGTCGCCGGGCTGTATGTGACGCAAAGAAGCCGGGACGCGCGTGCGATCCTGGCGTCGCCGGGTCCAAAGGTGATCCTGATGCGCTTCCTGCACGCGGCGTCGAAGGCGGACGTGGAGAAGCAGTATCGCGAGGGCGAGGCCAAGAACTGCGGCCACGGCGAATGCGCAGCGTCCGACCAGGCCGACTTCGAGCGCCTGATCGCGGCGACGCCGGGCGCCGCGGTGGGCGACACGCTGGCCTATGTGTTCACGCAGCGCGGGATGCGGGTGCTGTTCAACACCAGGCAGATCGGCGACTTCGCCAACCCGGACCTGGCCGTCCGCATCCTGGGCGGCTTCATCGGCGACAACCCGCCGTCCGAGGACCTGAAGGCGCGCCTGCTGGGTGCCCCGGCGCAGTAGCGGACGCACGCGCCGGGTCAGGCCAGCGCGGCGCCCGGCGTGGCGAGCGTCACAGGCGGCCGCGCAGCCGGTCGGCCATCCGCTCCGCCATCGCGACCGTCGTCAAATGCGTGTTGGCGCGCGGCACCTCCGGCATGATCGAGGCGTCGATCACCCGCAGGCCGCTGGCGCCGATCACCCGGCACTCGGGGTCCACGACCGAACGCGGGTCATCGGCGGCGCCCATCCGGCAGGTGCCGCTCGCGTGCTGCGCGTCGGAGCATTCGGCGAACAGCCAGGCGTCGAGCGCCGCGTCGTCCAGCGCCTCCTCCATCGAGCGGCCGGAGGCGCCGTACTCCACCCGCTCGGCGATGGCCTGGACGGCGGGATGGGCGCAGAGCGCCTGCAGGCGGCGGACGCCGTCGCGCAGGCGCAGCAGGTCGCGCTCGTCGGACAGCATATGCTCCTCCACCTCGGGATCGACCGTCGGGTCGGGGCTGGTGATGCGGACGTGGCCCTGGCTGAACGCCTGGTAGACCGAGACGGCGAGGCGTCCGCGCGCGGCGTCAGGGCCGCCCTGGCTCAGCAGCGCGCCGGCCAGGTTGCCGGCGATCATGATCATGTCGTTCTCCCCGGCGCCGCCGAGGCCCGAGCTGTAGCGCAGGCAGCAGTTGGTGTGGCGGTGCATGAGCGTGCTGACCCGTGCCGCCGGGCGGAGGTGCAGCAAGGCGCCGACCATGGGATGGTCGAGCAGGTTCTCGCCCACCGGCCGGTCGGCGGCGACCGGGATGCCGAGGCTTTGCAGCAGCGCCGCCGGGCCGATGCCGGAGCGTTGCAGCAAGGCGGGCGAATGGATGGCCCCGGCGCACAGGATGACCTCCCGCGCCGCCCGCGGCGCATGGACCTGGCCGCCGACGCGCACGCGCACGCCCGACGCATGGGGCCGGTTGCCCTCCATCTGCACCGCCTCGACTAGGGCATCGCCGACGATGTGCAGGTTGGCGCGCCCGCGGGCCGGCTCCAGGTAGCCGTCATTGGTCGAGACCCGGCGGCCACCGATGCTGTTGATGGCATAGGGCGAGGCGCCGGTGCCCTCCGGCGCGTTGTGGTCGTCGCACCAGCCGTAACCGAGGCCGAGCGATGCGTCGCGGAGCGCGCGGTCCACGTCGCCCCAGGCCTCGGGCGGCGCGCGGTAGACGGGGATGGGGCCGTGGTCGCCGTGATAGGGGGCGTCCGGGAAGTTCTTGTCTGTCTCCAGCTTGCAGAAATACGGCAGCATGTCCGCCCAGGCCCAGCCGGCGCAGCCCGCGGCCGCCCAGCGCTCGAAGTCGTCGGGCACCCCGCGGATCGCGATCTGGCCGTTGATGGTCGAGCTGCCGCCCATGGCCCGGCCCCGCCAGAGCAGCTTCGGCTCCTGCGCCGGCGTGCGCCGGGCCATCAGATGCGGCCAGCGGAAGCCGTCGTCGCCGATGGCGCGCATGGGATTGGGGATGCTGATGTGCTCCGGCGTGTCGGCCGAGCGGAGATCGCGCCCGGCTTCCAGCAGCAGCACGCGGCGGGCTGGGTCCTCGCTGAGCCGTGCCGCGAGGACCGCCCCCGCGGAGCCGCCGCCGACGATGATGGTGTCGTATTCAGTGGCGATCATCGTGCAGCCTTTGCAGGGGAGGCGGCAGCTTGCCGTCCCGATGGGCTTGCGGCAAGGCGAGGGGTGTTCTTCCTAGGGACGGGACATCGGGCGGCGGGCGACGGCGAGCGCCGTGCCGACGAGCAGCCAGGACGCGCCGGCCAGGAAGCCGGCCGCGACGTCGGTGGCGAAATGAACGCCCAGGAACACGCGGCTGAAGCCGATCATCGCCACCAGGACGACGGCCCAGAACGCCACCTCGAAGCGCTCGCGGCGCCCCGGCAGGCCGCTGGCCACCGCATAGGCGACGAAGCCGAGCACGGCGGCCGAGCCGGTCGCGTGCGCGCTGGGGAACGAGGGGGAGGCCGCGCTGGCGACGCCGTCGAGGAATGCCGGGCGTGCGCGCCCGATCACGTACTTGGCGCTCCAGACCGTCGCCTGCGCCCCGGCGAACGTGATCCAGAGCGGCGGGATCAGCGCGCCGCGCCGCGCGGCCCACAGGAACCCGGTCGCCGTCACCGCAACCCCCGTCAGCGCCGCGCCGGTGCCAAGCGTCGTGAGCCAGATGAAGGCTGCGATCAGCCAGGGCGTGCGGTAGGGCGCCAGGACCGCGCTCGCGGCCGCATCCCAGGCCGTGACGGCGTCAGGCGCGCGCAGCACCGCCCCGGTGAACAGCACGAGCAGCGCCG
>CAHJXG010000450.1 GCA_903644035.1 Rhodospirillales bacterium | reverse complement strand
GCCTACTCGATCCTGGGCACCGCCCCGGTGCAGGGGCACATCAGCGGCGTGGTCGATATCCCCAACTCCTGCGCCACGCTGTGGCTGCCGACCGAGATCTTCGACTTCGACATCAACCCCGGCGCCGACGGGCCGAGCGGCGGCATCAAGGGCGGCGTGGACATGCCGCTCGCTCCGGACCTCTGAGGACGGCATGCCGACCTACGAGTACGACTGCCCAAGCTGCGGCCCGTTCGAGGCGATCCGGCCGATGGCGGAGTTCCAGGCGCCGCACCCCTGCGCCGGGTGCGGCGACCCGGCGCCGCGGGTGCTTCTCTCCGCCCCGCGCCTGTCCGGCATGGACCCCGGGCGGCGCGACGCCTTTGCCACCAACGAACGCAGCGCCCATGCGCCAACGCGGTCCCGGGGGGCGCACCCCGCATCGTGCGGATGCTGCAAGCCGCGCAGCCGGATCCTCTCGGCGGAGGCCGTTCCTGCCAAGAGCTTCCCGGCGGCGCGGCCCTGGATGATCAGCCACTGAAGGAGGCGACGTGCCATGGACTACGCGATGCACGACCTGGGCGACCTGCGCCTGCAAGGCGGCGCCACGATCCGCGGCTGCCAAATGGCCTACAAGACCTTCGGCGTCCTGAACCCGGCAAAGGATAACGTCATCGTCTATCCCACCTGGTACTCGGCCCAGCACTACGAGAACGAGTGGCTGGTCGGGCCGGGCATGGCGCTCGATCCCGACAAGTACTTCATCATCATCCCCAACATGCTCGGCAACGGCCTGTCATCCTCGCCCAGCACCACGCCGGAACCCTACAACGGCCCCCGTTTCCCGCACGTCACCGCCACCGACAACGTGCGCGCGCAGCACCGGCTGGTCACCGAGACGTTCGGCATCGAGCGGGTGCGGCTGGTGGTGGGCTGGTCGATGGGGGCGCTGCAGACGTTCCACTGGGGCGCGCTCTATCCCGACATGGTGGAGCGCATCGCGCCGTTCTGCGGCTCCGCCAAATGCTCGCGGCACAATTTCGTCTTCCTGGAAGGCGTCAAGGCGGCGCTCCAGGCCGACGCGGCGTTCGCCGGCGGCTGGTACAGGAGCAAGCCCGAAACCGGGCTGCGCGCGATGGCGCGGGTCTATGCCGGCTGGGGCTTTTCGCAGGCGTTCTACCGCGAGGAGCTGGACCTCAAGGCGCTCGGCTACTCCTCGCTGGAGGACTTCCTGGTGGCGTTCTGGGAGGGCTTCTTCCTGCCCAAGGATGCCAACAACCTCCTGGCGATGCTATGGACCTGGCAGCACGGCGACATCAGCGCCAACGAATTGTACGGTGGCGACCTGCGCCGCGCCCTCGGCGCGATCAAGGCGAAAGCCTTCGTCATGCCGGGCCAGACCGACCTGTATTTCCCGCCCGAGGACAGCGAGTTCGAAGTGGCGCACATGCCGAACGCCCGGCTGATCCCGATCCCTTCCATATGGGGACACTTCGCCGGCGGACCCGGCACCAACCCGGTCGATGTCGCCTTCATCGACGCCAGGCTGAAGGAGCTGCTCGACAGCTAGGCGGACGCCCTCAGCCGACCGGCGGGCGGTGCGCGGCGTAGCCGAACCGACGCTCCAGCGCCCGGCCGATGGTCAAGGCCGGCGCCTCGTCGAACAGCCCGCTCCACAGGCAGACCGTGTGCGGCACGTCGTGCTGCGGGCCGGCCTCCTCCTCGCCGAGGTCGAGCCTGGCCCGTGCCAGCGACAGCTTCCCGCGGGTGGGCGCGCGCTGCAGCCCGGTGGGCAGGCACAGGCAGGGGTGGCCGGTGAAGTTGGTGATGACCAGCATCGGGCCGGTCAGGCTCGGCCCGATCACCGCGTCCACGCCGCGGAACATCCCGGCCGTCACCTGCATGACCATCATGCGGAACCGGTCGAGCTGCACATGGTCCACCGCGGACAGGAAACGCGCCTTGCGGAAGGCGTTCGGCCACGCCTCCTTCGCCTGCCAGGTCAGCGCGTCGTCGTCGCCCGACAGCGTCAGCGCCTCGAAGGAGGCGGCGGCCTCGGCGAACAGCACGCTCATCAGCGTGTCGTAGGGCAGGTCGGGCCGGGTAAGGGGAACCAGCACCGTCCCCAGCTCGCTTGCGGCCCGCAGCGCCGCGCGGTCCATCTCGTGCCCCTCGGCGAAATCCGCCTCGATGTAGCCGAGCCGCAGCCCGGTCACCGGCTGCGCGCCGTCCCAGCCGAACGGCGCGACGATCTGTGCGCGGTCCAGCGGGTCGGCGCCGCGGAGCGCGTCGAGCACCAGCGCCGCGTCCTCCACGGACCGGCAGATCGGCCCGATCTTGTCGAGCGACGGGCACAGCGCCATGGCGCCCCGGCGCGACACCCGGCCGAAGGTGGGACGCAGCCCGACCGTGCCGCAGCGCGTCGAGGGCGCGACGATGGATCCCAGCGTCTCCGTGCCGATGGAGAAGCCGACCAGCCCGGCGGCGGTCGCCGAGGCGGAGCCGGCGCTCGATCCGCTCGACCCCTCCTCCGTGTTCCACGGGTTGGACGTGCGTCCGCCATACCAGATGTCGCCGTAGGCCAGCGCGCCCACCGTCGTCTTGCCCAGCATCACCGCGCCCGCGGCGTGCAGCAGGGCCGTGACGTGGGCATCCTCCGCCGGAATGTGACCGCGGAACAGCTCCGCGCCCCAGGCGGTCTCGACGCCCGCGGTGTCGATGATGTCCTTCATGCCGTAGGGGATGCCGTGCAGCGGACCCAGCCACTCGCCGCGGCCTGCCATCCGGTCCAGCTCCGCCGCGCGGGCGCGGGCGGCGTCCGCGGTCACCACGGCGAAGCAGTCAAGACGCGGGCCGATGGCGGCGATGCGGGCGAGGTAGATGTCGGCGAGGCGTGCGGCGGTCAGGTCGCCGCGGCGGAGCCAGGCGCCCAGATGCGTGACCGGCGCATAGGCAATTGCGGCGTCGCCCTCCGGCATCGCCGGGGCATCCCCAGACAGGCGCATCCCATCCTCCCGCGGCGGGACATGACCCGGCAGGCGCGGGTCGAAGCGGGTGGCGGGCGGCAGCGTCGGCGGCAGCGGCACCGCGCGCCGCCGCAGCGCAAGCTGAGTCTGGGCGAGCAGGTTGTCCGCCATCAGCTCGCGTTCCGCCTCCGTGTAGCGGACGCCGAGCAGGTGTTCCGCCGCGGCGATGGTGGCTGACGGCACGGCCTCCGCATCCAACTCCGCCATTGCGCCGTGCTCCCTCTATGGCCTGCCGAGGGAGGCTACAGCTGCTTTGCCGCGGACGCCACAAGCGGCCGGGTCACCGCATGCTGCCGTCCGTGCCGCCCCTACCCCGCC
>CAHJXG010000449.1 GCA_903644035.1 Rhodospirillales bacterium | reverse complement strand
GCGAAGCTGCCGATCCGCACCAAGTTCGTGACCCGGCTTGGGGAGGCCTAAGGATGACCAAGCCGACGGATATCCGGGCCAAGGGCGCGGACAACCTGCCGACCATGTTGCTCGACCTGCGCAAGGAGCAGTTCAACCTGCGTTTCCAGCGCGCGACGGGGCAGACCGAGGGCGTGGGGCGCGTCCGCCAGGTGCGGCGCGACATCGCGCGCGTGAAGACGATCATGACGGAGCAGAAGCGGTCCGCCGCCACCTCCGCGAAACCAAAGGAGTAGGGCGATGCCGAGGCGCGTCCTGACGGGCCGGGTGACCAGCGACAAGATGGACAAGACCATTACGGTCCTTGTCGAGCGTCGCGTCATCCATCCGCTGTACAAGAAGTTCATCCGGCGCTCGAAGAAGTACGCCGCGCATGACGACACGAATGTCTGCAAAATCGGCGACACCGTGCGCATCGAGGAGTGCCGCCCGATCAGCAAGCGCAAAACGTGGCTGCTGCTGGAGCGCAACGGAGAGGCGGTGCCGCCGCCGCCGGGCTTCTCCTTCGCGGTGCGGGTCCCGCACGCCAAGGACATGGTGCCGCCCGAGGCCGATCAGGTCGCCGAGCAGGCGCCGAGCTGAGGACGAATAGATGATCCAGGTCGAATCCAACCTCGAGGTCGCCGACAACTCCGGCGCCCGGCGCGTGCAGTGCATCAAGGTGCTGGGCGGGTCGAAGCGCAAGACGGCGTCGGTGGGCGATGTCATCGTGGTCTCCATCAAGGAGGCCATTCCGCGCGGCAAGGTGAAGAAGGGCGACGTGCACCAGGCGGTGATCGTGCGGACTTCGTTCCCGGTGCGCCGGGCCGATGGCAGCGCCATCCGTTTCGACCGCAACGCTGCCGTGCTGATCAACAAGCAGCAGGAGCCGATCGGCACCCGCATCTTCGGCCCGGTGGTGCGCGAGCTGCGCGGCCGGAAGTTCATGAAGATCATCTCGCTTGCGCCTGAGGTACTGTGAAGATGGGGGTGCTGTAATGGCCGCGCGTATCCGCAAGGGCGACACGGTCGTCGTGATCACCGGTTCTGACAAGGGCAAGCGCGGCGAGGTGCTGCGCGTGCTGCCGAAGGACGAGCGGGCGGTGGTGAAGGGCGTGAACATCGCCAAGAAGCACACGAAGCCGCAAGGCATGGGAAAGCCCGGCGGCATCGTCGAGCAGGAGGCGACGATTCACCTGTCGAACGTCATGTTGGTTGATCCGAAGACGGACAAGCCGACGCGCGTCGGGTTCCGGGTGCTGGACGATGGCCGCAAGGTGCGCGTTTCGCGGCCCGGCGGCGCTGTGATCGAGGGTTAGAGCCATGGGCGAGACGACTGAGGTGACGGCGCCGGGTGCTGCGGCACGCGAGATGCCGCGGATGCAGCAGCGGTACAACGCCGAGATCAAGGCGAAGCTGCAGGCCGAGTTCGACTACAAGAACCCGATGCAGGTGCCGAAGCTCGAGAAGATCGTCATCAACATGGGCGTGGGCGAGGCGGCGGGCGACCAGAAGAAGCTCGATGCCGCGTTGTCCGAGCTGACGTTGATCGCCGGGCAGAAGCCGGTCAAGACGCTGGCGAAGAAGGCGATTGCCGGCTTCAAGATCCGTGAGGGCCTGCCGATCGGCTGCAAGGTGACGTTGCGCAAGTCCCGGATGTTCGAGTTCCTGGACCGGCTGGTGACGATTGCGCTGCCGCGGGTGCGCGATTTCCGCGGCATCCCAGCGGGCAAGGGCTTCGACGGCCGGGGCAACTTCGCGATGGGCTTGAAGGAGCAGATCATCTTTCCGGAGATCGACTACGACAAGGTCACGGACATCCGCGGCATGGACATCGTGTTCGTGACCACGGCGAAGACCGACGCCGAGGCGAAGGCGCTGCTCAAAGCGTTCGACGTGCCGTTCGCCGCCTAAGCCAGATTTCAACGCTGGAAAACCGCCGGCGCCCAAGGCTGGGGCGCGGCAGGTTCCGAGGAGTATAGCACATGGCCAAGACATCGTCGGTGAACCGCAACCTGAAGCGGGAACGCATGGCGTCGCGCGACAAGTCGAAGCGGGCAGATCTGAAGGCCCAGGTCATGGACCGCACGGCGCCAGTCGAGGAGCGGTTCGAGGCGTCGATGAAGCTGGCGCAGCTGCCGCGCAATGGCGCCGCGGTGCGCGTGCGCCTGCGCTGCGCGCTGACCGGCCGGGCGCGCGGCAACTACCGGAAGTTCAAGCTGTCCCGCAACATGCTGCGCGCCCTGGCGAGTTCGGGCCAGCTGCCCGGCATGGTCAAGGCAAGCTGGTAAGGGAGCGGCAGCATGTCGATGTCCGATCCGTTGGGTGACATGATCACCCGCATCCGCAACGCCCAGCGCAGCCGGCACACCGTGTGCGTGGCGCCCGCGTCGAAGCTGCGGGCGAACGTGCTCGAGGCGCTGAAGCGCGAGGGGTTCATCCGTGGCTATGCCGCCGAGGAGCTGCGCCCCGGCGTCGCGCAGCTGCGCATCGAGCTGAAATACAGCGAGGGCGAGCCGGTGATCAAGGAGATCACCCGGGTCTCCAAGCCGGGCCGCCGGGTGTATTCCAAGATCAAGGAGCTGCCCCGGGTCTATGCCGGGCTGGGCGTCTCGATCCTCTCGACTCCGCGCGGCGTGCTGAGCGATGGCGAGGCGCGTGCCGCCAATGTCGGCGGCGAAGTTTTGTTCCGCGTCTTCTAAGGGGGGCACACGATGTCTCGCGTAGGCAAGTATCCCGTCACCGTCCCGAGTGGCGTGGACGTGGCGGTGGTGGACCGGGTCCTGACCACCAAGGGCAAGCTCGGCACCATGTCGCTGCCGTTGACCGACTACGTGGATGCCGAGATCGAGGGCAACCAGGTGACGATCCGGCCGCGGACCAATGAGAGCCAGGCGCGCATGATGTGGGGCACCACGCGCGCGTTGCTGGCGGCCATGGTTCAGGGCGTGTCGGTCGGCTACACCAAGACGCTGGAGATCACCGGCACCGGGTTCCGCGCCAGCGTGCAGGGCAAGAACCTGGTGATCAACCTGGGCTTCTCGCACGACGTGGTATATCCGGTGCCGCCCGGCATCACGATCACCACGCCGCGCCCCACGGCCATTACGCTGGCCGGGGTCGACAAGCGGCAGGTGGGGCAGGTCGCGGCCGAAATCCGCCGGTATCGTCCGCCGGAGCCATACAAGGGCAAGGGCGTGAAATACGAAGGCGAGCAGATCCGGCGCAAGGAAGGCAAGAAGAAGTAAGATGAGCGCTCCACAGGATCTCAAGGTTCGGCGGCGCGAGCGCCTTCGCTACCAGTTGCGGCAGAAGTCGGGTGGGCGTCCGCGCCTGTCGGTGTTCCGTTCGGGCCGGCATATCTATGCCCAGGTGATTGACGACGCGAGCCGCACCACGCTCGCCGCGGCGTCAAGCCTCGACAAGGGCTTGCGCGAGTCGCTCAAGACCGGTGCGGACAAGGACGCGGCGGCCGCGGTCGGCAAGCTGGTGGCGGAGCGGGCCATGGCGGCCGGGGTGAGCCTGGTCGTGTTCGACCGTGGCGCCTATCTGTATCACGGCCGCGTCAAGGCGCTGGCCGACGCCGCCCGCGAGGGCGGGCTGGCGTTCTGAGGAAATGACACATGGCACGTGAAGCAAGAGACGGCGGCCGCGGCGGTCGTGACCGGGACCGCGACCGGGATGGCGACGACCTGATCGACAAGCTGGTCACCATCAACCGGGTGGCCAAGGTGGTGAAGGGCGGGCGGCGCTTCGCCTTCGCCGCGCTGGTGGTGGTCGGCGACCAGAAGGGGCGCGTCGGCTACGGCGCCGGCAAGGCGCGCGAGGTGCCGGAAGCGATCCGCAAGGCGACCGAGCGGGCCAAGAAGACGATGATCCGCGTGCCGATGAAAGAGGGACGTACTCTGCATCATGATGTCGAGGGCACCTTTGGCGCCGGGCACGTCGTTCTGCGGTCCTGCACGGCCGGCACCGGCATCATCGCCGGCGGGCCGATGCGCGCGGTGTTCGAGACGCTCGGCATCGGCGACGTGGTGGCGAAGTCGCTCGGCAGCCGCAACCCGCACAACATGGTGAAGGCCACCTTCGCTGCGCTGCAGCGCTGTGCCAGCCCGCGCAGCGTCGCGGCCCGGCGCGGCAAGAAGGTGTCGGACATCCTCGGCCGGCGCGACGCGCAGGAGACGGCGGATGTCTGAGCCTAGCGCGCCGAAGAAGGCAACGGTTCGGTTCACGCAGGTCGCATCCGGGCTTGGTCGCAAGAAGGATCAGATCCAGACCCTGGCTGGGCTGGGCCTGGGCAAGCTGCGGCGCACCCGGGAGCTTGAGGATACCCCGGCGGTGCGCGGCATGCTGCGCAAGGTCGCGCACTTGGTGCGGGTGGAGGAACAGTCGTGAAGCTGAACGAGATCCGGGACAACCCCGGCGCCCACCTCAAGTCGAAGCGGCTCGGCCGCGGCATCGGGTCGGGCAAGGGCAAGACGTCCGGCAAAGGCGTCAAGGGTCAGAAGGCGCGCGAGGGCGTATCGCTGAACGGGTTCGAGGGTGGACAGCTGCCGATCTACCGGCGCCTGCCGAAGCGCGGGTTCCACAACATGTTCCGCAAGGTCTACGCGCCGGTCAACCTGGGCAGCATCGAGGAGGCGCTCGAGTCGGGCCGGCTGGCGGCTGATCAGCCGATCACGGCGGAGACGCTGCAGGCGGCGGGGCTGGCCCGGTTGAACAAGGTTGACGGCGTGCGGCT
>CAHJXG010000448.1 GCA_903644035.1 Rhodospirillales bacterium | reverse complement strand
CCGGCCCGGCGCGGCGGCGGCGGCGGCGTAGTCGAAGGAGCGCAGCAGGCCCGCGACGTCGCGCAGCGGGCACGACTTGGCCCGGCGCTGCTCCATCGTGCGCGCAGGTTCCCCCTCAAAGTCGATGATGTAAGCGTCGCCCTGCACGACCAGCACCTGTCCCAGATGGAAGTCGCCGTGCACCCGGGTGTTCAGCGCGCCCTGGCCCTGCTGCGCCAGACGTCCCGCAGCCTGGGACAGCGCCTCCGCATGTTCCAGCAGGGTCGCGGCCTGATGCGCGGCGGTGGCGTCCGGCCACTCCTTCACGTCGCGCAGCATCCCCACCGCGCTCTCGATCTGCTCGACCGCCCCGGCGGCCCATTCGCCCAGGATCGCGTCGTCGACCGGCTCCGGCTGGAACTCGGCCCGTTCGGTCGGCTGCGACAGCGCGGCGTGCAGCTCGCCAAGGCGGGTGCCGATGGCACGGGCGAACACCTCGTAGGCGGCGAAGATGTCGGTCGCCTCGGCCTCCGCGTCCTGCCCGCCCAGCGCCGGGCCGATCAGCGCCGCCTCCTCGACCACGCGGGCGAGGTAATCGAGCGTGTAGGTCCAGCCGTCGCCCTGGTTGCGGACGAAGCCCTGGGCCAGGGCCACGGTGTGCGGCGTGCCATCTGCGGCGACGCGCACGACCTCGCCGAACAGCGGCGCCGTGTTGCCGAAGCCGCGCTCGGTCAGGTAGCCGGTCATCTCCGCCTCCGGATGCACCCCGGCCAGCACGCGGCGCACCAGCTTCAGCACCAGCGCGTCGCCGACGATCAGCGACGAGTTGGACTGCTCCGCCGACAGGCGGCGGATCTCGGCGTCGTCGGCCAGGGTCAGCGCCGCCATGCGCGAGGTCGGCACGAAGCGCAACTCCCCGTCGTCGAGCGGCACCACGGCGCTGTCCCGCAATCCGGCGATCAAGCCGCGCGCCATGGCGTCCACCGCGAAGGCGTCGGTGAGATAGCCGACCCGCGGCCCCCGGCGCACCCGGGTCAGCGCAAGCTGCTGCACGAGCGCGCCGGAGGTCTCATCCTCCCAGCCGACGCCGAGCGGCAGCACGTAGCGTTCGGCGCGGCCGGGCAGGGCGGCCTCGATCTCGGCGAACATCACGCTGCCGCCGGTGCCGGGCATCGGCGCGGCGTAGGCAAGGCGCACGCCCTCCAGCCGCTCGGTCTTGGAGGCGAACCAGCGGCGCTTGGGCAGGTAGGCCGGCAGCGCCTCCCGTTCCAGCACGGCGCGGCCCTGGATGTTGAGGATGTCGGCAAGGCCCGCGCGCATAACCAAGGTCGCATACTCCGGTAGCGGTTCCGGCGGGGCCGCATGCCAGGACGGCAGCTGCGCCTCGGCCGCCAGGAGGAACCAAAAGAAGCCGTAAGGGGGAAGGGTGAGCAGATAGGTGAGCTGCCCGACCGGCGGGAACACCGAGCCGCCGACGATATCGACCGGCACCCGCCCGGCGAACGCCGACAGGTCCAGCTCGACCGCCTGGGCGGTGCGGGACAGGTTGCTGACGCACAGGATGGTCTCGGTGTGCCCGTCTTCCGCCGTCCATTCGCGCAGGTAGGCGAGGATCTTGCGGTTGCCGGGATACAGGAACCGCTGCGTGCCGCGGCCGAACGCCCGGTGGCGGCGGCGGACCGCCAGCATCCGCCGGGTCCAGTTCAGCAGGGAGTGCGGGTCGGCGGCCTGCGCCTCGACGTTGACCGCCTGGAAGCCGTAATTGGCGTCCATGATCGGCGGCAGCACGAGCTGCGCCGGGTCGGCGCGGGAGAAGCCGCCGTTGCGGTCCATCGACCACTGCATCGGCGTGCGCACGCCGTCCCGGTCGCCCAGGAAGATGTTGTCGCCCATGCCGATCTCGTCGCCGTAGTAGATGACGGGCGTTCCGGGCATCGACAGCAGCAGGCCATTCATCAGCTCGATCCGGCGCCGGTCATGCTCCAGCAGGGGCGACAGGCGGCGGCGGATGCCGAGGTTGATGCGAGCGCGGCGGTCGGCGGCGTAGGTGTTCCAAAGGTAGTCGCGCTCGCCCGAGGTCACCATCTCGAGCGTCAGCTCGTCATGGTTGCGGAGGAACACCGCCCATTGGCAGTTGGCAGGGATCTCCGGGGTCTGCCGCATGATGTCGGTGATGGGGAAGCGGTCCTCCCGCGCGATGGCCATGTACATGCGCGGCATCAGCGGGAAGTGGAACGACATGTGGCATTCGTCGCCCTCCCCGAAATACTGCTGGGCGTCCTCCGGCCACTGGTTCGCCTCCGCCAGCAGCATGCGGCCCGGCGCGTAGCGGTCCATCTCGGCGCGGATCAGCTTCAGGACCGCATGGGTCTCCTGCAGGTTCTCGTTGTTGGTGCCCTCGCGTTCCACCAGGTATGGCACGGCGTCGAGGCGCAGCCCGTCGATGCCGAGGTCCAGCCAGAAGCGCATGATGGAGAGCACGTCCTCCAGCACCGCCGGGTTGTCGAAGTTGAGGTCGGGCTGGTGCGAGTAGAAGCGGTGCCAGTAGTACGCGCCGGCCACCGGATCCCAGGTCCAGTTGCTGGTCTCGCTGTCGATGAAGATGATGCGCGTGCCCGCATATTTCTCGTCCGTGTCGGACCACACGTAGCGCTCGCGCTCCGGGCTGCCCGGCGGGGCCAGCCGGGCGGCCTGGAACCAGGGGTGCTGGTCGGAGGTGTGATTGATCACCAGCTCGGTGATCACCCGCAACCCGCGGCCGTGCGCGGCCTCGATGAAGCGCCGCACATCCTCCAGGTTGCCGTAGTCCGCGTGCACGCCCTGGTAGTCGGCGATGTCGTAGCCGTCGTCGCGGCGGGGCGACGGGTAGAACGGTAGCATCCAGATCGCGGTGACGCCAAGCTCCGCGACGTAGTCGAGCTTCTCCAGCAGGCCGCGGAAGTCGCCCACGCCGTCGTTGTTCGCGTCAAAGAACGACTTGAGGTGGAGCTGGTAGATGATCGCGTCCTTGTACCAGGACGGGTCCTCAAGGGCAGGCAGGGATTGAACGTGTTGGACCGGGGCAGGCGGGGCTGCGGCGAGCGGAGCGTCCGGCGACAGGGAAGTGCTAATGCTCGTTCTCACTCGGTTACGTTGCGAATCCGCCAGATGGCGTAGGGCCGGTCCGGCGTCAGGGTGATGCGTTGCGTACGGTCCGTCCAGCGGAACTGCCGACCCTGGAGCAGATCGGTCACGTCGTAGGCGGCCGGGATGCCAAGCTCGGCGCTCTGCGCAGACCGCGGGTCCATGCTGATGGCGACCAGCAGGACGTTGGAACGGTCCCGCGTCGCCTTCTCGAAGAACAGCACCTGGTCGCCGCTCGCCGGCAGGAAGGTGACGCCCAGATGCGAGTGCAGCGCAGGGTTGAGCCGGCGGATGGCGTTGAGCTGGGTGATCTCCGCCACGATGTTGCCGGGTCGGTCCCAGTCCCAGGCGCGGATCTCGTACTTTTCGCTGTCCAGGTACTCTTCCTTGCCCGGCATGGGGGTGCCCTCGCACAGCTCGAACCCGTTGTAGACGCCCCAGAGGCCGGAGAGCGTCGCCGCCAGGGCGGCGCGGATCAGGAAGCCGGGACGGCCCGAGGTCTGCAGGAACACCGGATTGATGTCCGGCGTGTTCACGAAGAAGTTGGGCCGGAAGAAATCCCGCGGCGCCTCCTGGGTCAGCTCCGTCAGGTAGTCCTGGAACTCCGCCTTGGTGTTGCGCCAGGTGAAGTAGGTGTAGGACTGCGAGAAGCCGACCTTGGCGAGGCGGTACATCACCTTGGGCCGGGTGAACGCCTCGGCCAGGAAGATCGAGTCGGGGTAGCGGGCCTGCACCTCGGTGATCATCCACTCCCAGAACGGCAGCGGCTTCGTGTGCGGGTTGTCCACGCGGAACAGGCGGACGCCCTGGCCCGCCCAGTACAGCACGACGTCGCGCAGCTCGTTCCACAAGCCCGGCACCGCGCCCGGCGCGTAGAAGTCGACGTTGACGATGTCCTCGTATTTCTTCGGCGGGTTCTCGGCGTAGCGGATCGAGCCGTCCGGCCGCCAGTTGAACCAGTCGCGGTGCTGCTTGAGCCAGGGGTGGTCCGGCGAGCACTGGATGGCGAAGTCGATCGCAAGCTCCAGGCCATGCTCCGCGCTGGCGGCGCGCAGGCGCTGGAAGTCCTCGATGGTGCCGAGCTCCGGGTGCAGCGCGTCGTGGCCGCCATCCGCGGAGCCGATGGCATAGGGGCTGCCGGGATCGTCCGGACCCGGCGTGAGCGAGTTGTTGCGGCCCTTGCGGTTGGTCCGGCCGATGGGATGGATCGGCGGGAAATAGAGCACGTCGAACCCCATGTCGCGGATCCGGGGCAGATGGCGCTCCACGTCGGCGAAGGTGCCGTGCCGCTCGGGATCGTCGCTCATCGAGCGTGGGAACACCTCATACCAGGCGGCGAAGCCCGCCTCGACGCGCTCCGCCTGCACGGGGACCGGGTCGAGCGTCACGGCCAGCGGGCGGTCGTCGGCATCCGACATCATCGCCGCCACCTCGGGCGACAGCAGAGTTCGCCGCTGGGCGTCGGCGTCCTGCTGGCCCAAGGCCTTCGACACCCGCGCCAGCGCCGCCCTGGCGGCGGGGGCGGCCCGCGACTCGGCCTGGGCCACCAGCAGTGTGCCCTCCCGCAGTTCGAGCGCGATCGGCACGCCGGCCGCATATTTCTTCGCCAGCTCGTCGGCGAAGGTGGCATAGGCGTCGCGCCAGGCCTGGATGGCGTAATGATGCACGCCGAGCTGCCCCAACGGGAAGGCGGCCGCCCAGCGGTCGTTGACGAGCGGGCGCATCGGCACCTCGTGCCAGTCCGCCTCGCCGGGACCGCGCCATTGCAGCATGGCGGCGAGCTTGTCGTGGCCGTCAGCGATGATGTCGGCCTCGACCTCGACGAGGTCGCCCAGCGTGCGCCGCGCCGGGAACCGGCCGTTATCGACGCTGGGCGAGGCGGCCTCGATGGCCAGGCGCGGCCGGCGGGCAGCCTGCTCGGCGCTGCTGGCCGGCTGCGGGACGGGGGGCGGCAGGGCCTCGGCTGT
>CAHJXG010000447.1 GCA_903644035.1 Rhodospirillales bacterium | reverse complement strand
GCGTCCGCTGCGCGATGCGGCGGAGGCGCACGCCGTCGGCTGCGGCGCCGTCGTGCTGGGCGGAAGCAGCCGCTTGCCCAACACGACCTGCCTGGCGCTGCCCGGCGTGCGGGCCGACACCCAGGTGATCGCGCTGGACCTGGCCGGCGTCGCCGTGTCCGCCGGCGCCGCGTGCAGCAGCGGCAAGGTCGCGCGCAGCCATGTGCTCGACGCGATGCAGGCCGGCCCGCTCGCCGGGGAGGCGATCCGCGTCAGCCTGCCCTGGAATGCCGGATGGGACGATGTGCGGGCGTTTCAGCACGCCTACGGCACCCTGTCCGCACGGCTGGCGAAGCGGGCCGCCTAGCGCCATATCGGAGCCATGCGCCCGAACCGCCCCGTCTACCTTGACAACCAAGCCACCACGCCGTGCGACCCCCGGGTGCTGGCGCTCATGCTGCCCTGGTTCACCGAGCGGTACGGCAATCCCCACAGCGCCGAGCACCAAATGGGCCAGGATGCGGAGGCCGCGGTCGAGGCGGCGCGCGCCGAGGTCGCGGCGCTGCTCGGCGCGGAGCCGCGGGAGGTCGTGCTGACCTCCGGCGCCACGGAGGCGAACAACATCGCGATCAAGGGCGCCGCCCGTCACGCCCGGCGCATGGGCGACCCGCGGCGCCGGGTCATCACGGTGGCGACCGAGCACAAGTGCGTGCTGGAAAGCGTGGCGGACACGGCGGAGGACGGGTTCGAGCCGGTCGTGCTGCCAGTCGAGCCGGACGGCCGCCTGAACCCGGACGTGCTGCGGGCCGCCTTGGCCGAGCCGACCCTGCTGGTGAGCGTCATGGCCGTGAACAACGAGACCGGGGTGATCCAGGACATCGCCGGCCTGGCCGCGGTCGCGCGGCAGGCCGGCGCGCTGTTCCACACCGACGCGGCACAGGCCGTCGGGAAGATCCCCATCGACGTGCAGGGCATCGACCTGCTGAGCCTGAGCGGCCATAAGCTGTATGGCCCGAAGGGCGTCGGCGCGCTGTATGTCCGCCGTCGCCCGCGGGTCCGGCTCGCGCCGCTGTTCTCCGGCGGCGGGCAGGAGCGCGGGCTGCGCTCCGGCACGCTGCCCACGCCGTTGGTGGTCGGGCTGGGCGAGGCCTGCCGCCTGGCGCGTCTGGAGATGAACGGGGAGGCGGCGCGCCTGGCCGGATTGCGCGACCGGCTGCTGGCCGGGCTGCGGCGGCGCATTCCGGAGCTTCGGGTGAACGGATCGCTGCGGCACCGCATTCCCGGCAATCTCAACATCACCTTTCCCATGCCGGCGCTGGACCTCATGCGGGCGGTGCCGGACCTCTGCATCTCGACCGGCTCCGCCTGCAGCTCGGCCGCGGTGGAGCCGAGCTACGTGCTGCGTGCGCTGGGCCTGGCGGATGCGGCGGCGGCGCGGACCTTGCGCCTGGGGCTTGGACGCTTTACCTCCGCGGCCGATGTGGATGCCGCCATGGAGGCGTTGACCGCCGCCGCCCTCAACCCCGCCCTTAACGCCGAGGCCTGAAATGCCCAAGATGACCTTCATCGAACGCAACGGCGCGCCGCGCGAGGTGGACGCGCCGCTCGGCCTGTCGGTGCTTGAGATCGCGCACCGCCACGGCGTCGACATCGAGGGCGCCTGCGAAGGGTCGCTCGCCTGCTCGACCTGTCACGTGATCATCGAGAGCGCCTGGTTCCAGCGGCTCGCCAAGCCGACCGAGGACGAGGAGGACATGCTCGACCTGGCCTTCGGCCTGGAGGCGACCTCCCGCCTCGGCTGCCAGATCGTCATGACGGCGGCGCTCGACGGGCTGGTGGTCAAGCTCCCGGCCGCGACGCGCAACGCGCAGGGCTGAGGCGCCCCGTCTGATGCGCATCGTCGCCGCGATGTCCGGCGGCGTGGACAGCAGCGTGGTGGCCGGGCTGCTGCAGGAGGCCGGGCACGAGGTCATCGGCGTCACCCTGCAGCTCTACGACCACGGCGCCACCGCGAGACGTCAGGGCGCGTGCTGCGCCGGGCAGGACATTCACGACGCGCGGGACGTGGCCGACCGCCTCGGCATCCCGCATTACGTGATCGACGCCCAGGCCCGGTTCCAGAGCGCCGTCATCGGCGACTTCGCCGACAGCTACGCCGCCGGGCAGACGCCGGTGCCGTGCGTCCGCTGCAACATGTCGGTGAAGTTCACGGACCTGCTGGGCCTGGCGCGCGACCTCGGCGCGGAGGCGATGGCGACCGGGCATTACGTGCGGCGCGTCGAGGGCGCCGGCGGGCCGGAACTGCACCGCGCCGCCGACCCGGCGCGCGACCAGAGCTGGTTCCTGTTCGCCACGACCCGTGACCAGCTCGCCTTCTCGCGCTTCCCGCTCGGGGACATGCCGGACAAGAACGAGGTGCGGGGCCACGCCGCCCGGCTCGGCTTGGCCGTCGCGGCCAAGCCCGACAGCCAGGACATCTGCTTCGTGCCCCAAGGGTCCTACGCGGACCTCGTGGCCCGGCTGCGCCCGGACGCGGGCGAGACCGGCGAGATCGTCGCCCGGGATGGCCGCGTGCTGGGGCGGCATGCCGGCGTTGCGCGGTACACCGTGGGACAGCAGAGGGCCCTGGGCGCCGCGTCGTTCGACGCCGGGCAACGCCAGGCCGTGCTGGCCGTGGATGCGGGGCGCCGCCGCATCGTGGTGGGGCCGCGCGCCGCCGGCAGCGATCAGGTGCGGCTGCGCGAGGTCAACTGGCTGATCGATCCGCCGTCGGCGCACCTGCGCTGCACGGTGAAGCTGCGCGCGCGGGAGGCGCCGCATCCCGCGTCGGTCGTGGCGACCGAAGCCGGCGCGCGGGTCTGGCT
>CAHJXG010000446.1 GCA_903644035.1 Rhodospirillales bacterium | reverse complement strand
GTAGTCGTCCTTCGGCCCGACATAGATGAAGCCGACCGTGAGCGGCTTCGGCGCCGCGCGCGCCGGCGCCATCTGTCCGGACGCCAGCAGGCCGGCGCCCGCGCCAAGCCCGGCGACGACGCGCCGACGGGTCGGATTGTGGGTGTTCATCATCAGGCAGCCTCCCTCCGCATGGCCGGGGTCATGCAGGCCTCGTGCCAGTAGGGCCTCGTGCCAGTGGGGCCGCGTGCCAGGGCCGCCGTCAGAACCCCGCCATCGCCCGGCCGACCTGGGCCAGGAAGCGCGCCCGGCTCTCCGGCGTCGAGACGTTCATGGCGTAGTGGCCATGGAACAGGACCGGCGTCGCCATGCCGGCGCTGTGGCGCAAATAGCGGCAGACCAGCTTGCGCGGGTAGTCGCCCATCAGCCGCGCCCGCCACCGGGTCTGCCCGTAGGTCACGACGCCGCCGAGTTTTTGCAGGTGCGTGAGGCCGCCCTGCACCCGGCCGTCGGGCCGGATGTGCAGCGACACGCCGGGCAGCATGACGCGGTCGATCCAGCCCTTGAGGATCGCCGGCGGGCCGAAGCTCCAGGCGGGGAAGCACAGCACCAGTCCCTGCGCCGCCCGCAGCCGCGCGACGTACTCCGCCACGGGCGCGATGTTGTCCGGACTGGCGTGGTAGCCGAGCCGCTCGGCACGCGACATCACGGGATTGAACCCCTCGGCGTTCAGGTCCAGCAGGTCCACCTCGTGGCGTGGCGACAGGGAGGCGGCGATGCGGTCGCGGAGCGCTGCGTTGAAGCTTGTCTCGACCGGGTGGGCATATACCAGCAGCACGCGCATTTCCGTCCACGCCCTTCCGTCCTTGAGCTGCGCCGAACACTGCGCTGCCGGCACGGCGCGTGCCAGTCCTGAAGGCTTACGGCTTTTTGGCGGCTCACGGTGGCGTTGCCGGGTCAGGCCCGACCTGGGGGAAGCTGCGGGCCGGGCCGGGCCACTCATGCCGTGATGATTGAAATATCCTAGCAATTCGGCACGTGGCTTACGCCATCAGCGGGAAGTAATGTCGCCAAGACTCGGTCGGCAAGGCGATGTGATGACGGATGTGGCAGCAGCAGGCACGGCGACGGCACGGGTCGGTCTGAGCGCTCATGCCACCCTATGGATCGTTCTGATCGCTGTCCTGCTGTGCGGAACGGCATGCCTATGGATTGCTGGTCTGCAGATCGATCTCGGGTCCACATTGCTCTTGGCCGAGCCGGTCGCGTCCTTCGTCGTCCTGGCATGGCTATTTTGGCTACTTGGCAGCGCGTTTCCCAGCTTCCGTGTTTTCAGGCGGGTGACCGCGACGTTTCAGGATTTTTTTCTCTCGACCGCCCAGTTCACGACACTCGCCGCCATCTCGGGACTGTTGATTTACTTGGCTGCGGTTTCAGGTTCCAGGTTTCCAATGCGCGATGACGAACTCAAGTATTTTGACTCACTACTCGGTTTTGACTGGTACTCTGTTTATTTCTGGTTGAGCAGACATCCTATTTTGGATGATATTCTAGCAATAATATACGGCACTGTCTATTTTCAGGTTCTATTCATAATAATATTCAACAGCATTTTCAATCCAGGACATTGCAATGCGGAATTCATAACGCTTTCTTTCATAAGCATCGTCATTACGTCGTTTCTGTTTTCATTTGTTCCTGCAGCAGGAATGATTGGCAAGTTCGACATGGATTTTCTGATTCGCCTATGGGATATCCGGAACGGCAGCACGGTCATGAGCTACAGCTGCACGTCGTCCATGATCAGCTTTCCATCTTTTCATACAGTCATTGCAATCCTCATCCCATACTCATTGAGACATCATCATTGGTGCTTGATTCCAGTCTTATTGATCAATGTCGTCATGTTGGTTGCCATATCTCCCGATGGCGGCCATTACATCGCCGATATCCTGGCAGGTGCCGCCGTGGCGGTGACGTCGATCCTTATGGTGCGCTATTGCCTAGCTCCTGGGAGGCATCGTGAGCACGCGGACGTACTCCCCGGCTGCCTGGCGCAGAGTTCGGGCTTTCGGCGGTGATGGCTTGGTAGGCGGCGCGGTCGCCTCGGTTCATTTCCAAGCGTGGAAGGTGGACGGTCCTATCGGGATGGTCCGCGCCGCCCGGGCATACACCAGCAGCACGCACCTCGGCGCCAGGAGCTTGCTGTCCCTGCCGCCCGCCTTCTGCCCCGCTGGCATGGCGCGTGCTAGTCCCGTCCCCATGGACACACAAGCCCCAAGCACCCCCATCGACTGGACCCGCTTCGAAGCCGAACTCGGCGGCATCCCCTGCCTGACCGACCCGGCGGTCGTCCGGCAGAAAAGCCGCGACTTCTTCTGGTACAGCCCCATCCTGAAAACCCAGCTCGACCGCAAGACCGCCGACATCGTCGCCTGCCCGCGCACCGAGGCGGAGGTGGTGACCGTGGCCGCGCAGTGCGCCCGCTGGCGCGTGCCGCTCACCGTGCGCGGCGGCGGCACCGGCAACTACGGGCAGGCCGTGCCGCTCGAGGGCGGCGTGGTGCTCGACATGACGGCGCTGGACCGCATCGTCTCGCTGGAGGACGGGCTGCTGACCGTCGAGCCGGGCCGCAAGATGGGCGACATCGACGCGGCGACCCGGCCGCAGGGCTGGGAGCTGCGCATGCACCCCTCCACCAAGCGGACCGCCACCATCGGGGGCTTCATCGCCGGCGGCAGCGGCGGCGCCGGGTCGATCACCTGGGGCGGGCTGCGCGACGCCGGCAACGTCGTGGCCGCGCGGGTCGTGTCGTGCGAGACCACGCCCCGCATCGTGACCTT
Organism: Rhodospirillales bacterium; assembly: GCA_903644035.1. Taxonomy (GTDB): domain Bacteria; phylum Pseudomonadota; class Alphaproteobacteria; order Acetobacterales; family Acetobacteraceae; genus CAHJXG01. The sequence continues at coordinate 1,688 of CAHJXG010000446.1, read as the reverse complement.
GACCGGCGAGGCGGTGGCGGGCGTGAACCACGCCTACGGGACCACCGGGATCATCACGGCGCTGACGCTCGCCATGGCGCCGGCGCAGCCCTGGGTGGACCTGGTGGCCGGGTTCGACGACTTCGACGCCGCGGCACGGTTCGGCCTGGCGCTCGGGCTCTCGGACGGCATCGCCAAGAAGCTCGTCACCGCCGTGGCCGCACCCGTGCCGGAGTGGTTCCGCGGCCTCGACATCCCCCCGGGCCAGCACGTCGTCCTGGCGATGGTGGCCCGGCACGGCCTGGTGCCCTGGGACGACCTGCTGCGCGCCCATGGCGGGCGCGAGCTGCTGCACGTCCCGTCCGACGAGGCCGGGCACACGCCCGTCTACGAATACACCTGGAACCACACGACGCTGCACGCTCTCCGGCGGGACAAGACGGTGACCTACCTGCAATGCCTCTACCCGGCCGACCGGCAGCTTGAGCTCGTGGCCGAGATGCAGGCCGCCTTCCCGGACGAGCTGATGAGCCATCTGGAGTTCATCCGGGTCGGCGGGCGCGTGACGTGCAGCGGATTGCCGGTGATCCGCTTCACCACCGCGGAGCGCCTGGCCGAGATCGTGGCCCACCACGAGAGCCGAGGCGTGCTGATCGCCAACCCGCATTTCTACACGCTGGAGGACGGCGCCGGGCACAAGCGCGTCGGCGAGGCGCAGCCGGCGATGAAGGCGGACATGGACCCGCTCGCCCTGCTGAACCCGGGCAAGATGCGGAGCTACAGGTCCGCCGCGGCATAGCGGAATGAGACCCCTGTACGGCGGTTTCGCCACCCAGGAGGAACTCGACCGCGAGTACAACGCCGAGAAGTCCGTCCCGGATTTCGGCGCCTATGTGAAGCACTTCCTGGACAGCAGCGCCGCGGCCCGGGCCATGCTTCCCCACCGGACGGACGTGCGATACGGCCCGACCAAGGCCGAGAGCGCCAACATCTTCCCGGCGTCGGCGCCGGGTTCGCCGATCCTGGTGTTCATCCATGGCGGCTACTGGAGGTCGCTGACCGCCCACGTCTTCGACATGGTGGCGCCCGGGCCGGTGGCGGCCGGCTATGCCGTGGTCAACGTCACCTACGCGATCTGCCCGGCGGTCACGATCACCGAGATCGTGCGCCAGGTCCGCGCGGCCATCGCCTGGACCCATCGCCACGCCGCGTCCTTCAACGGCGACCCGGGCCGCATCTACGTCGCCGGCCACTCGGCGGGCGGCCACCTGGCCGGCATGGCGGTGCTGACCGAATGGGAGGAGGAGTACGGCCTGCCCGGCGACCTGATCAAGGGCGGCATCCCGATCAGCGGGCTGTTCGACCTGCGCCCGTTTCCCGCCACCTACCTGCAGCCGAAGCTGCGGCTCTCGGCCGAGGAGATCGAGCGCGTCAGCCCGATCTTCCATGTCCGCACGGCGTCCACGCCCCTCGTGATCGCCTGGGGCGCCGCCGAGTCCGGGTCGTTCAGGACGCAGTCGCTCGATTTCCTCTCGGCGTGGCAGGCGGCCGGCAACGCCGGCGCGGCCCTTCCCATCGAGGGCGCCAACCATTTCATGGTGCTCGACGGGTTCATGGCCGCCGACGGCCTGATGACCCGGACGCTGGAGGCGATGCGGCGGAACGTCGAAGGCGGCGTGCTGGGATGAAGGCGGGCCTTTCTGTATCAC
>CAHJXG010000445.1 GCA_903644035.1 Rhodospirillales bacterium | reverse complement strand
ATCGGGAAGTCGGCGCGGATGCGCTCCACGTCGAAGCCGGGCTTGGTCATCATGTTCATGGGCGGTGCTCCCACCACTGTTCGATGGCGCGCTCCAGCAGCCCGCGGGCGCCAGGGTGCGCGATAGGGTCCATGGCCTCCGCCAGGAAGGCGCGGACCAGGATGGCGCGGGCCTCGGCGTCAGGCACGCCGCGGCTGCGCAGGTAGAACAGCTGCTCGGCGTCCAATTCGCCGACAGTCGCGCCATGGCTGCATTTCACGTCGTCGGCGTAGATCTCCAGCTGCGGCTTGCAGTCGATCTCGGCGTGCGGCGAGAGCAGCAGCGCCTGGTTCATCTGGTAGCCGTCGGTCTTCTGCGCAACGCGGGCGACCTCGATGCGGCCCTGGAACACGCCGCGCGAGCGGTCGGACAGCACGTTCTTGATCGTCTGGCGCGAGCCGCAGTTCGGCGCGTCGTGCGCGACGACCGTGGTGATGTCGCCGTGCTGCTGCCCGCCCAGCAACTGCGCGCCGTTCAGGTGCACCATGCCGTGCGGCCCGATCAGCCGGGCATGGATCTCCGTGCGGGCCACCCGGGCGCCGAGCGTCAGCACGAACGCATCATACGTGCCGCGCTCCGCCACCTCCGCGAAGGTGGTGTTGACGTGGAAGGCTTCGGGGCCTTCGGCCTGCAGGCGGATATGGGTCAGCACCGCGCCGGACGCCACCACCGCCTCGGTGACGGCGTTGTGCAGGTATGCCCCCTGCCCGCGCGAGATCTCCAGCACCGTCAGCTTGGCGCCAGCCTCCAGATGGATGCCATGGCGCGGATGGAAGGCGATCGGGCGGTGGCCGTCGGGCGCCAGCGACAGCAGCACCAACGTGCCCGCATCCACCCCGGCGGCGACGTGAAGCTGCACGCCGTCCTCGGCCAGCATGGTGTTCAGCGCCGCCATCGGGCACTTGATGTCCGGCAGGCGTCCGAAATACGGGTTCTCGGAAAACGGCGTGACCGTCACCCCCGCGGGCGGCGTGGACAGGCCCGGCTGGTAGCGGCCATCCACCAGCACCAGGCGCGGCGCGTCGATGGCCTCGCCGAGGATGGGCGCCGTCGAAACCGCCGACAGCGGCTCCTGGAAATCCGTCTCCGCCAGGCCGCGCAGGCTGGTGTAGCGCCAGTCCTCGTCGCGCATGCTGGGCAGCCCGCCCTCGCTGAACGCCGCCGCGGCGGCGTCACGGATCGCGGCGTCGCCGGGCAGGCGGCCGCGCAGGCCCTGGTAGCGCGCGAGGTAGGCGTCGGCGCCGTTGCGAAGCGACTGGTTCATGCCGCGTCCGCCACCACGCCGGCATAGCCGTTCGCCTCCAACTCCCGCGCCAGCTCCGGCCCGCCGGAACGGACGATGCGGCCCTTGGACAGCACGTGCACCCGGTCCGGCACCAGATGGTCGAGCAGGCGCTGATGATGGGTGATCACGAGGGCCGAGAACTCCGGCCCGCGCAGCGCATTCACCCCATCCGCCACGATCCGCAGCGCGTCGATGTCGAGGCCGCTGTCGGTCTCATCCAGCACGGCGAGCTTCGGGCGCAGGATCGCCATCTGCAGCACCTCGTTGCGCTTCTTCTCGCCGCCGCTGAAGCCGACGTTCACGTTGCGCTTCAGCATGTCGTCCGGCATGGCGAGCCGCTTCGCCTCCGCCCGCGCCAGGCGAAGGAAGCCCACCGCGTCCAACTCGGCCTCCCCATGCGCCCGGCGGATCGCGTTCAGCGCGGTGCGGAGGAAGTTGGCGTTGTTGACGCCGGGCAGTTCGAGCGGCGCCTGGAACGCCAGGAACAGCCCGGCCGCCGCGCGCGCCTCCGGCTCCATCGCCAGAAGGTCCGCGTCGCCGAAGGTCACGGAGCCGCCCGTGACCTCGTAGCCCTCATGCCCGGCCAGCACGTAGCCGAGCGTGCTCTTGCCGGACCCGTTCGGCCCCATGATAGCGTGCACCTGGCCGGCCGGCAGGTCGAGGCTGAGGCCGCGCAGGATCTCCTTCTCCTCGATCCGCGCCGCGAGATTATTGACTGACAGCATTATCCAACCGATCCCTCAAGCGAAACAGCAAGCAGCTTCTGCGCCTCGACGGCGAACTCCATCGGCAGCTCCTTCAGCACTTCCTTGCAGAAGCCGTTGACGATCAGGCCCACGGCATCCTCCTCCGACAGGCCGCGGCTGCGGCAGTAGAACAGCTGGTCCTCGGCGATCTTCGAGGTGGTCGCCTCGTGCTCCACCTTGGCCGTCGGGTTGCGGCTCTCGATGTAGGGAACGGTGTGGGCGCCGCACTGGTCGCCGATCAGCAGGCTGTCGCACTGCGTGTGGTTCCGCGCCCCGCTGGCCCGCGGCAGGATGCGCACCAGGCCGCGGTAGGTGTTGTCCGACCGCCCGGCGCTGATGCCCTTCGACACGATGGTGCTGCGGGTGTTCTTGCCGATATGGATCATCTTGGTGCCGGTGTCGGCCTGCTGCCGGTTGTTGGTCACCGCGACGGAGTAGAACTCCCCCACGCTGCCCTCGCCCTGCAGGATGCAGCTCGGATACTTCCAGGTGATCGCCGAGCCGGTCTCCACCTGCGTCCAGCTCACCTTGCTCCGCGCGCCGCGGCAGGCCGCGCGCTTGGTGACGAAGTTGTAGATGCCGCCACGCCCGTTGGCGTCGCCGGGATACCAGTTCTGCACCGTGCTATACTTGATCTGCGCGTCGTCGAGCGCGACCAGCTCGACCACCGCGGCGTGCAGCTGGTTCTCGTCCCGCATCGGCGCGGTGCAGCCCTCGAGGTAACTGACATGGGCGCCGTCATCGGCGATGATCAGCGTCCGCTCGAACTGCCCGCTGTTCTTCGCATTGATGCGGAAATAGGTGCTCAGCTCCATGGGGCAGCGCACGCCCTTGGGGATGAACACGAAGCTGCCATCGGTGAACACAGCGCTGTTGAGCGCCGCGAAGTAGTTGTCGGACACCGGCACGACGGTGCCGAGGTACTTGCGCACCAGCTCCGGATGCTCGCGCACCGCCTCGCTGATCGGGCAGAAGATCACGCCGGACTTCGCCAGCGTGTCCCGGAACGTCGTGGCCACGGACACGCTGTCGAACACGGCGTCGATGGCGATGTTCGGGTTGCCGGAGCCGATCACGCCCTCCATGCCGGCGCCCTCGACGCCGGCCAGGACCGCGCGTTCCTTGAGCGGGATGCCGAGCTTCTCGTACATTGCCAGCAGCTCGGGATCGACGTCGTCCAGGCTCTTGGGCGCCGGGCGCTTGGGGGCGGCGTAGTAGTGAATGTCCTGGTAGTCGATCTTGGGATAGCCGACCTTGGCCCAGTTCGGCTCGACCATGGCCTCCCATGCGGCGAACGCGGCCAAGCGCCATTCGAGCAGCCACTCCGGCTCGCCCTTCTTGGCGGAGATCATGCGGACCGTGTCGGTGGTCAGGCCCTTGGGGGCGATGTCCATCTCGATGTCGGTCTCGAACCCCCACTTGTAGCCGGACTGGGTGAGGGACTGGACGGTGTCGATCGTCTCGGTGACAGCGGGCATATGAACCTACTCGGCAGAAATGAGGGTGAGAGCCAGGGCGTCGGGCTGCTGGGCCGCGGCCCGGGCATGGGCGCGCGGAGCGCTACGGTCCATGTCGGCAAGGGTGATGCGGGCAAGCGCCTGCCGCACCGCGTCGTTCACCAGGTCCCAACGGCCGCGGACAGGACACGTGCACTCCGCCTCGCAGCCGGCGCCCGACCCTTCCACGCAGGCAGTGAGCGCGATGGGACCATCGATGGCCGCCACCACGTCAGTGATCGGGATGGCCGAGAGCGCGCGGGCCAGGCGGTAGCCGCCGCGGGCGCCGCGCTGGCTGCTCACCAGCCCCGAATAGGCCAGGGCCTTGAGCACCTTGGCCACCGTCGGCTCGGGCAGGCCGATGCCGGCGGCAATGCCGGGCGACGTCTGCACCGCCTCGCCATGCGACAGGCGGATCAGCACGACCACAGCGTAATCCGTGAGCTTCGACAACCTGAGCATGATATGACCTGTAATCGGACCGCAGAAGTCCTGATTGCTCTCAGATGAGCAAGCGGGACGGTTCCGTCAAGGGCCGCGGCGCCCGGCAAGCGCCTTGTCTCGCAGGCGGATCAGCCTCCGGCTCAGCCGTTGACCAGCAGGCCCGCATACACCACGGGACCGGTCGGCGCGCCCGAGGGCGAGCCGCCGGTCGGCTCCTGGCTGACCAGCAGCCGGGTGCCGGCGGCGAGGTTCGCCCGCAGCAGGGTGCGGCCGCCGCCCGGCAGCAGCCC
>CAHJXG010000444.1 GCA_903644035.1 Rhodospirillales bacterium | reverse complement strand
GCAGCCCCTCGACCGCGAGCAGCGCGCCGCCCTGCCGCCCCTGCTTGGCGCCGAACGCCGTGGCGCCGGCACGGGCGACGGACGACAGGTCCCGCCCGAGCATGGTTGCGACCAGCCCGAGCTTCGGCAGGTCGGCCATGGACGCCGCCTGCACCGTGCGCCCGTCCCGCAGCACCGTCACCCGGTCGCACACGGCATACAGCTCGTCGAGCTTGTGGCTGACGAACACGACGGCCACGCCCTCCGCCCGAAGCTGGCGGATGACGCCGAACAGCACCTCGACCTCGGCGTCGCTGAGGGACGAGGTCGGCTCGTCCATCACCACCAGCGCCGCCTGGAAGGCGATGGCGCGGGCGATGGCCACCATCTGCTGCACGGCGGTCGGATAGCTCCCAAGCGCGCGCCGCACATCGACCTTGACGCCGAAGCGGTCGAGCAGGGCGGCCGCCTCCTCGTGCATGGCGCGCCAGTGCAGCAGGCCGAAGCGCCGGGTCTCGCGGCCCAGGCAGATGTTCTCGGCGACCGAGCGCTGTCCGACCAGGCTGATCTCCTGGTAGATCGTGCTGATCCCCGCCGCCTGCGCCGCCTGTGGGCTGGAGGGCGCGAAGTCCTGGCCGCGGAACAGCACCTGCCCGGCGTCCCGGCGGGTGTAGCCGGTCAGCACCTTGATCAGCGTGCTCTTGCCCGCCCCGTTCTGGCCGATCAGCGCGTGCACCTCCCCCGACTCCACGGCGAAGGAGGCTTGGCGCAGCGCCGGCACGCCGCCATACGCCTTGTCGATCCCGCTCATCTCCAGGAGGGGCACGGCGGCAGCCCGGATCAGTAGGCGTCCGCGATGAGCTGCTGCGCGTTGCTGCTGTCGAAGAAGCGGTCGTCGTTGACGACCCAGAGCTCGACGGCCTCGCCGCGGCCGTAGCGCTCCATGGTCTCGAACGCCTTGGGGCCGAACTTCGGGTTGCACTCCACCGTGGCGCCCATGGTGCCGGCGATGATGGCCTGCAGCGCGTCCCGCGTGCCGTCCACCGAGACGACGATGATGTCGCGGCCGGGCTTCTTGCCGGCCGCCTCGATGGCCGCGAGCGCGCCGACCGCCATCTCGTCGTTGTGCGCGTAGATCGCGTTGGCCGCGCCGTTCGCCTGCAGCAGGGTCTCCGCCACCTGGCGCCCCTTGTCGCGCACGAAGTCGCCGCTCTGGCCCGCGATGACCTTCATGCCCGGCGACCCCTTGATCGCCTCCGCGAACCCTGCATGGCGGTCGTTGGCCGGGGACGAGCCCGTGGTGCCCAGGAGCTCGATGATCGACGCCTGGCCCTTCATCTCCTTGACCAGCCACTCGCCGGCCCGGCGCCCCTCGGCGATGAAGTCGGAGCCGATGTAGCACACGTAGTCCCGGCCGGGCTTGGCCTGCGCCTCGTCCACCCGGCGGTCGAGCAGGATCACCGGGATGCCGGCGCGCTTGGCCGCCATGACGGCGGGCACCAGCGGCTTCTCCTCCCGCGGCGCCAGGAAGATCACGTCCACCCGCTGCGCGATCATGCTGTTCACGTCGGCGACCTGCTTCGCGGCCGAGGCGGCGGCGTCGGTATAGACCAGCTGATGGCCGCGCTTCGCCGCCTCGCTGCGCATGCTTTCCGTCTGGGCGATGCGCCACGGGTTGTTGCTCTCGGTCTGCGCGAAGCCGACCTTGTAGGCGGCCTTCTGCGCGAGCTTGGGCAGCCCGGACGCCTGCGCCAGCGCTTGGCGGCCGCCAAGCGCCGCGAGCGTGGCGGTCGCGGTCAACGAAAGCATGTCGCGTCGAAGCATCGTGTCTCTCCCCTTTGGGCACCGGCCTGGCGGGATGCCGGCCTCCCTTGTTGTCCTGGCTGAACGCCAACGACCCTGAGCATCACCCCGCGGTGCGCGTCTTCGGAGAAGGCGGAGCCTTGCCCCACGCGCAGCAGGACAGAATGACGCGTCCCCAGTGACTCCTCAGCAGGCGTTCGTGGCGCAGGCGGCGGATGCCTGCTTACGGACGGCGCGGGCCGCGTGTCAATCGGGCGGGCCTGCCTTCGACCCAGCCGCCCGCTGCCTCCCTGCCGTCCCGTCCAAAATTTGACGACGCATCGACAAAACAGATCGCAGCCAGGCGGCGCGCGGTGGTATATGGGGCGGCATCATCAAAGGAAACCCGACCGTGCGCGCGCTCACCGTCCTGCTTGCCGTGCTCCCGCTTGGCCTCGCGCTGCCCGGCGCCGCCTGGGCGGAGGCGCACGCGGTCACCGTGGTTAACCACGCCGCGGGAACCATCCGCAGCATCCAGATCGCGCCGGCCGGCGCCGTCTCCTTCGGGGCCAACCGCCTGCGCTCCCTGCTGCCGCCCAACGCCGAGGCGCGCATCGGCTACAGCGCGGGCTGCCCGGCGGACCTGCGTCTCGGCTTCGACGACGGGCGGATCGAGGACCATCTCGGCCTCGACACCTGCAGCGACCCGCGTGTGCTGACCGGCAGCGGCGCGCCGGTGGCGGCCAGCGCCGGGCCGAGCCGG